>JANMUW010000177.1:0-2599 GCA_031392105.1 Acidobacteriota bacterium
ACGGAGCTTTTGAAAACGAGTTTTGCGTCTGCCTATTTGCCGGATGATATCGGCAAGACAACCGAGGTCCGCGGCCGTGACGTGACAACCGGCAGTCCGGCGGCAGTAGAGATCACAACCGGCGAGGTTTATCCGATCGTCGAATCGATCGTTCGGCGTATTGCACAGACGGCGAAGGACACGCTTACCGAGCTGCGGCCCGAGGTGGCGGCCGATATCTATGACCGCGGGGTAATTCTCACCGGCGGTGGCTCGTTGCTCGACGGCGTCGACCAATACATTCGCTCGTTCATCAACCTTCCGGTCGGGCTTGCCGAAGAGCCCCGCTACGCCACGGTCAACGGACTCGTGAAAATGTTCGATGATCCGAAGTTGCTCGAAAAAGTGAGCCGGAATGAGCTCGGGGTCCTGCAGAACGCAGAAATTCCATTCGAAGCGTAGAGAATCGCCTAGAACTCGAAACTTAGAAACCGCCTGAACGCTACGGCGGTTTTTTGGCGCGCTCGAACTTTGCGAAGTTTGGTGGTGGAGGAGGGATCAGGCGTTCTTGCCGCGGATTTGCGCGGATGACGCGGATCAGAAAGAAAGATGAGCGCGCTTCTTGTTTAGCTACGGAATTACGTCTGCAGACAAGAACTCCCCTCCTGGAAAGGAGGGGTGGCAGCCGCTTCGGCTGACGGGGTGGTGGGTCGCACAGAATCTGATTTGTCCACCACCCCGCCTCGCAAAGCCTCGGTTTTTCTGATCCGCGTCATCGCGTTCATCTGCGGCAAAAGTTCTTTACTCAGGAACAGTTTGCGGCCTGACGTCGGCAACCATTATTTTTTCCGCGTTATCCGGGCAAATCCGCGGCTAGAAGTTATTACGGAACGTAGGCATTCGGTATCGGTCTATCACCCGTTGCACCGAACTGCACGATCTGCGTTCCGGCGGTTGTTCGCCCGATGAACCACGTCGAGCTCGATGGACGGAAGACCGTCGCGTCGAACTTGCCGTCGCCGTCATAGTCGCCTGGAGCGACGGTGTCGCCACTAGTTCCGAACGGGAATCCAAAGAACGAGAAGTCCTCGCTGCGCACGATCAACCACTCACCTGTCGATGGACGCCAGATCGCAACGTCGGCTTTTCCGTCTCCGGTGTAATCACCTTGAACAGCCTTGTCCGTCGAAGCACCGAACTGCAGCGCGAGTAGTCCGGCAGTGCTTCGCTGGATCCACCATTCGGCACCACCGGCAGCAGGTCGGATAATTCCGATGTCGGCTTTACCGTCAGCATCGTAATCCGCGACAACCGGTTGATCGCCATTAATACCAAACTGAACGATCTGTGTCGGTGCTCCCGATGATTGGCTGATGAACCATGTTGCCGACGAAGGACGGAAGACGGCGAAGTCAGCCTTTCCATCAGCATCGTAATCAGCCGGTGCAGGAATGTCACCGTTTGTTCCGAACGGAAGAGCAAAAAACGAGAAATCTTCCGATCGAAGTACGTACCATTCACCTGATGCGGGACGGAAGAATGCGATATCCGCTTTTCCATCACCAGTGTAATCGGCCGGAGTGATCCGATCTGTCGAAGCACCGAACTGAAGCGCGAACGTTTGGCCGTTCGCGCTTCGATTGATCCACCATTCAGATGCACCACCAGCCGGACGAAAGATCCCGATGTCGGTCTTACCGTCCCCATCAAAATCGAATGGACTTTTCTTTGTCGCGGGCGCAAGTGCCCAGAAGCCGCTTTCAAAACTATACGAACCGCCCGTTGACGTAATTCCAGCCACCACCTCGCCGATTGTGGAAACGAGCGAGTAGTTTCCTCCAGCCGTTACGCCACCGCCAAAAGAAACAACGTTCTGCTCGACTCGGGGCTGCACGATACCACCTACAAAGTCGGGCGCGTTCCCGGGCGAAATCGGGATTTGCGAAAACGATCCGCTGCCGTTCGCGTTAAATGCGAAGATCCCTTTTATGCCGTTAATGCGTCCGGCTGCAATGACCTTTGAGTTATCTCCGGTCCAAACGTAACCGAATGTAAAGCAGTTCTCGCTCGCCTGCGAACAGTCCGGGTTCGTGGGATAGTTTGTGAGCGGCTGCCTTCCGGTTCCGTCCGGTCTTATCACGAGAAGATTGGAAACGAAATACGGGTAGTAGGAAACACTCGGAAGATTGCTGCCGCAGTTCGAGAACATCAAACCGAAAGCGATACGCTGATTGTCGTTTGACCATGCGGGATGGATATCGCGGCACGTCGTGTTCGGGATTCTTTGCCTGCTCGCTCCAGTGATAGACATCGTGTAGAGCCCCCCGACATCGACGGGAAACGACGTAAAGCTGCTAAATGCGATGAGCTGATCACCACGCCGAACAACAGGAAAGTCGTCGTAACAAAAATTGGAGTTGTCCCACGGAAACTGAAACGGATTCGTTCCGTCGCGGTTCATTTTGAACGTGAAACAATTCCGGTCGAAGATTATGTCGTAGCTTCCCTGATTACTTTCCGGCGAAAACGAGTATCCAAGCTGATCGTTATTGAAACTCATGCTCTGAATAATAGTTTCCTGTCCGGTCGCGAGTTCGCGCACGACAAGATCCGCGTACCC
>JANMUW010000202.1:0-2506 GCA_031392105.1 Acidobacteriota bacterium
GCCATACAAACGCGTCGGCGTTTGCGACGGAAACCCGCGGATCATCGAACGAATGATGGTTGAGTTCCGCGAGCGTCGGCCGCGCGCGCGATAAACCGGTCATCATAGGATCGAGGTCGACGAGTTGGACCGTTTCCACGGATCTGTATTTCAAGATCTCGCGAAGCGCGAGCCCATCGCCGCCGCCGAGGACAAGGACGCGTTTCGGTTCGCCATTGAAGGCGGCGAATGCCGGATGGACGAGCGCTTCGTGATAGCGATACTCATCGAACGAACTGAACTGTAGATTGCCATTCAGGAAGAGCGCATAGCCCGTTTTGCCTTTTGTGACGACGATCCGTTGGTACGAGGAGCTTTTCGCATAGATGATGTTGTCGACGAACAGTGCATCCTCCGCGAGAGTCGTCAGCTTATCAGCTTTGATGAATGCGATCAGCAGCAACACGATGATGACGGCGCCCTTGATCCGAAATACATTTACATTCTTCTTTATCAGGGGCTCAAGCAACCAGGTTGCCCACACGGCGACCGCGGCGTTGAGCATCCCAAAAAGGAGCGAGGTACGATTCAATCCAAGCTTCGGCACCAGGAAGATCGGAAACAGGAGACTTGCGACAAGAGCACCAACATAATCAAGCGCAAGCACTCGTGCAACGAGTGTCTTGAAATCAAGCTCATCTTTCAGAATGCGCATCAAGAGCGGAATCTCTAGACCGACCAGAACGCCGATCAAAAACACCATCGAATAGAGAATGATCTGAAAATAAGAAACGTGTGCGAAGGTGAGAAAAAGTAGCGGTGCTGAGAATCCGCCGATCACCGCAACGGCGAGCTCGATATCGATAAACTTTTCCGCGACGCGTTTGTCGATATACTTCGACAACCAGGATCCGACGCCCATCGCGGAAAGGTATATGCCGATGATAAAAGAAAACTGGCTGACGGAATCGCCGAGTACGTAGCTGGAAAGCGTACCGGCGATCAGCTCATAGATCAGGCCGCAAGTCGCAATGATTATGACGTTGAGGAATAAAAGCGGAGTCCTGTTCATATGATGTGACGCGGAGACTGAGAGACGCGGGGACGCGGCGAACTACTCACCGTGTCTCCGCGTCCCCGTGTCAGCTCTCTCGCGTTAACCCTGGATAGCCGCCGCGATGATTATCGCGATGCCGATCATGATCGATCCGATGACGATGCCGAGCGCCGTGTTCTGATCTTCTTCGATCTCTTTCTTGATCGGATAGAGGAGCCCAAGAATTCCATACGTCACGGCAAAAAGCACGACGCCGATGAAAACAAATAGCAAGGTGGTCACGAGGACCTCAAGAAGTTGGTCGACCTTTACGATCAGAGCTAGTGGAATAGAAGAGTTCATCAACATTTATTTTCCTCCGCGAAAACCCGTGTAGATAAATGGCACGCCCAGGCGGGAACGGCTGCCCGAATTAGCAAGTTCCCAACCGAACCAGGCTGCTGCGGAATATGCGAACAGCACACCCATAGCAAGAACGAGATAGAGTTTCTTTAGCATAAAAAAGTGTGCGTCTTAGCGGACGCCATACAGGCAAGATGCCTGCGCTCGAGTCATTCGTCCGAGCTTCCGCTCGTGCTGAACATACTGTCTTTCCATCGTCGCGATTCGAAAGCGATCTTCCTGAACAAACCGAGAATGGGAACGATCAACAGTACGAAGAACGCACACAAGAAATTGACGCCCCGATTCACATTCTGCTCGACCTTTAGAGATATCGACATCGGCTGCTGCCAATCCTGCCACGTACCTTCAACACGCAACGTATATTTACCGGCCGGCAGCGAAGACAGCGTTGCGTCCTGGTCCTTCGAGCCTTCGGTCCACGAGCCGTCGCTGTCGGAACCGAAATAATATTCAATCGGGATATTAACCGACTCGACTTCCTGACTTTGATCGTTGACGAGATCGACATCCAGATCTGCGAACGAATTACTGACCGGAGCCGACGCCGAGATTCGAATGTTTCGATTTGCCTTGATCTCGAATGATTGACTAAAAGCCGTCTGCGGCGCGGTCGCGTTCGTCATCGGCGGAAGATTCAACTGCTGCGAAAGAACAGCATTCGTGATCCCGGCCAACGGTATCATGAAGATCGCGACGACGATGAGAAGCAGCAGGGGCAGCAGACCCCAGGTGTAATAGAACTTGCCTGTGAACGGCTGGTTCGGCGCGACGGACCACGGCTTTGGAAGATCGGAAACGCCAAATGCTTTTTCCACATCCGCATTCGTCATGTACGTTCCGACCGACCAATTCATTTCATTTGCAGTCGACTCTTGGGGGAGAATTAACGGAGCGGAAACGTAATCCACGGCGCGGACGGTTTCGCCCTGTTCGACTCGCCAGTAGAATTCACCCTTGACGTACTGAACAACTGCCGGTGCATCTTGAAAGATCTTGAACTTGGTTCCGCCGTAGCTCGCCGAACGAGCCCCGAGCAGGTTTGCGTCAGCAGTGACCTCCGCCGGG
>JANMUW010000400.1:0-4160 GCA_031392105.1 Acidobacteriota bacterium
GAGGTGAGGCTGCTAAGAATCGGCTTTAAGCCGAACTCATACAGAAAAGTTCCTTATTGCTTTAGCCGAAAAAGTTCGGCTAAAGCCGATTCTTTTTTTATCCGCGACCCCCCGCTGGAGCGGGAGGCAATTCATAAGACACAAAGACGAGAGACGAGAGACCACCAGCCGGTCTTGATCCTCGTCGCTTTCGTCTTCTCTCTCTCAACTCCCGTCTCTCTTCAGCGTGGTATCCTGATCGTATTGATGAAGAAATGGCTGAAAAGAATCGGGTTGGTAGTTCTCATTCTGATTGGCAGCCTGTTTTTGATCGCGGCTTGGGCGGAGACTGATAAAGCAGTGCTGAAAGGACACAAGCAAAACGACGAACTACGGACTATAAAAGAAGGCTGGCGGGGGACACCGGTCGATCAGAAGGACCGGTTCATGAACGATGAGTTTCCTTTTCTGCCGAGCACGGCTGCTCTGTTGAAATGGCAGCTCGGCGGCAATGACTTCGAGCAGGCGAAAGAGGCGGACACACAGCGGCTCGAGGTCAAAGACCCGAGTGAATTCCTTTCGTCGAACGAGGACGGGATTCTGTGGCTCGGGCACGCGTCGTTTTTTATCCGCGTGAACGGAGCGTGCATTCTGGTAGACCCAATTTTTGGAAAGCCGCCCCTCGTCAAAAGATTCATCGACGTGCCATCGCCGCTCGAACAAATAAAGCAGGTTGATTACGTTCTACTTTCGCACGACCATCGGGACCACATGGACGAAACGACGCTGCGGGCGGTCGCGGCGAAGTTCCCGAGTGCAAAGTTCCTTGCCGGCCTCCGCTCCGAGGATGTCTTGAACGAATGGAAAACACCGACGAACCCAGTGCAGACGGGAGGTTGGTTTCAGGAGTTCGCACTCGTGGATGACCGGTTGAAGGTTTTTTTCGTCCCCGTCAGGCATTGGTCACGCCGTGGGCTATTCGATACGAACTGGAGATTGTGGGGCGGGTACATAATCCAGTCTGAGCAGGCAACAATTTATTTCGGTGGCGACAGCGGTTACGGCCGGCATTATCGTGAGATGGCCGAACTATTTCCGAAGATCGATTATTTCCTCATCGGGATTGGAGCCTACGAACCGCGCTGGTTCATGGAGCCGGTACATAATAATCCTACGGACGCGGTTAAGGCATTTGTCGCCTCCGGAGCCCGATTTCTCGTCCCGATGCATTACGGGACTTTCGATCTGTCGGATGAGCCGCCGAGCCAGCCTCTGCGATACCTAAAGGACGAAGCGGAGCGCAACGGAATTACGGATAAGGTACGTCCGCTCGCGATAAACGAAGCTCTGCTGATCAATTGACTAGCTGTTTTCATTCGATTTCCTCTGCGTCCTCTGCGAGCTCTGCGTGAGAGGAATTTCACGCAGAGCTCGCAGAGGACGCAGAGGCAGAAAAAGAGAATCCAGTGAGGGGTTTGAACATCGGCCTCTAGAGTTTTCTCCCAGTCTGTCGCATAATAGTTTAGAAATCCCTCATGCTCAACGGAAAAAAGATAGTTGTTGTAATGCCGTCGTATAACGCGGCGAAGACGCTGGCGCGGACGGTCGATGAAATTCCGCGCGACATCGTCGACGATATCCTGCTTGTTGACGATGCCAGCTCAGACGAGACGGTAAATCTCGGCAACGAACTCGGACTGACCGTCTTCGTGCACGAAAAGAATTTCGGCTACGGGCGCAATCAAAAGACCTGTTACCGCGAAGCTCTGCGCCGCGGAGCCGATATCGTCGTCATGGTCCATCCGGATTATCAGTACTCGCCCAATCTGATCGTCCCGATGGCCGGTATGATCGCCTATGGTGAATACGATTGTATTGTCGGCTCGCGGATCCTTGGCAAAGGCGCACTTTCAGGTGGCATGCCGCTTTACAAGTACGTCTCGAATCGTTTCCTTACGCTATTTCAAAACATCCTGCTGAGTGCAAAGCTTTCCGAGTATCACACCGGCTTCCGTGCGTTCAGCCGTGAGGTGCTCGATGCACTGCCGCTGAATGAGAATTCGGACGACTTCGTTTTCGACAATCAGATGCTTGCTCAGGTCATACACTTCGGATTTCGGCTCGGCGAGATCTCGACGCCGACACGTTATTTTGCTGAAGCGTCGTCGATCAACTTTTCTCGCAGTGTCCAATACGGCCTTGGCGTGCTCGCAACGTCGATGCGATTCAGGCTAAATAAGATGAAGCTTGTGCGCTCACGAATTTTCCGGATGCGCGGACAAAAGCTCCTATCTAATTACTACAAGCAAATCGAAGGCGAGACGGTAAGTACCAAACAATAACCGACCGCAATCAGATGAGATCGAGCGAACCGGAAACGAGACTACGGAAGGCAGATTGGCTCGTCATCGCTTTGCTTTTTTCGGTATGCCTCGCGATCTACGGACAGACGTTATGGTTCGACTTTATAAATCTCGATGACAATCTGTACGTCTATGAGAATCCTGTCGTGGCCTCAGGCCTAAGCGTCGCCTCGCTGAAATGGGCATTTACAACTTTTCACTCGGCGAATTGGCATCCACTCACCTGGATGTCGCACATGCTGGACGCCAGCCTGTTCGGTTTGAATCCCGGTGCTCACCATTTTGTAAATGTTCTCTTTCACGCCGCCAATTCGATCCTGGTATTCGTGGTTTTCGCCAGGCTGACCGGCGAGACATGGAAAAGCGCGATAGTTGCTTTTTTGTTCGCTGTGCATCCGGCCCACGTCGAATCCGTCGCGTGGATCTCGGAGCGGAAGGATGTGTTGAGCACGATGTTCTGGCTATTGACGATGCTGGCATATGAGCGATATGCGCGTCAGGAAGTCACCGTCGAAGCCTCCACGGAGTCCGCGTTTTTAATCTACCGATCTCCGCATTACCTGCTGGCATTACTTTGCTTTGTCTTAGGCCTGATGGCGAAGCCAATGCTTGTAACCTTGCCATTTGTACTGGTCCTGATAGACTTCTGGCCCCTAAAGAGACTGAGACAGGCAGGCGACCTTCGACGACTGCTCCTCGAGAAGGCACCCTTTTTCGCACTGTCGCTCGCCTCATGTGTCGTCACGTTCATGGCTCAACGCGCTTCTGGAGCGATTGAATCATACGAGAGTCTTTCGATCGCAGACCGTTCACTGAACGCCATTAATTCGTATGTCGCATACATCTCAATGCTCTTCTATCCGCACGCTTTGGGCGTTTGGTATCCGCCGAAAGTTGTAGATAGCAAGTTCTTCGCGGGATCTCTACTGACACTGATCGCAATATCGATCGTTTGCGTATGGACCGCGACGAGCCGGCGCTATCTGCTCGTCGGATGGCTCTGGTTCGTGGGAACGTTGGTGCCGGTAATCGGCTTGATACAGGTTGGCGGTCAGGCGATGGCGGACCGCTACACTTATATTCCATTTCTCGGCCTTTTTATAATGGTCGTTTGGGCCGGAGCTGAAGTCTTGGAGAGCATCGGGCCAAAGACATACATCCGGGCAGCAATTCCGACTGTCGCAATTTTGGCGTTGATGCCATGGGCCGCGCGATGGTGGAAGCGATGCTGCTCGGTCGCACGGTGGTGGTGCCCGCGATACACGGCATCCCCGAGATCGTCCGTCACGGCCAGACTGGTTTCCTGTACGCCGTCGGTAACGTAGAACAACTGGCTGAACAACTTTGCAAGGCGTTGGCCAGCCCAACCAAGCGTGCCCGGATCGGAGCAAACGCGCGTTCGTTGACCCGCCGGCTTTTCGACGTGAACCACATGGTTGAACAAATTGAACGGACCTACGAACGGGCGTTGCTGAAGAAGAATCCTGGGCTCATCCCGGTTCGCCCTCCGGCACTCGCCCGACGAGAAGAGGAACCCGTTCCGTTGGAACGCGCCGCATGATTTGTTTTCCTTCCAACCTAAACTGACAGCGCCGTGGAGCATCTTAATACAGCTTTGCAGCATTCGAGCACATCGCGATTTGGCGGTGATCGAGAGCATGCTTCCCGCTCGAACGGCCCGGGGCGTTCTCGCGGCTCCAACTCTCACGAGAGCGAAGGGAGCATCGTCGAGGTGCCGCGCTGGTTGTTTCTCGCAGCGCTCGTCTATGCGCCGTGGGCATACGGCTCCACGCGTGAGTGGGCCGTCACGGGACTGAA
>JANMUW010000286.1:0-11774 GCA_031392105.1 Acidobacteriota bacterium
GAGAGAGAGAGAGAGAGAGCTCGAGTAAACTCCGACGTCCGAGCAGATTTCGTGACAATCAACCGTGTCTCGCAATTCCCGAAGTTTACCGGACAAGATACGACTCACCTATTCGTCGAGTACTTCCCGGATTTTTAGAAAGAGGGCATCGGGGCTGAAGGGTTTTTCGATGAAGGCAGTTCCGGACTGCAGAACTCCTTGATGTGATATCGACGCATCGGTGTATCCCGACATGAAAAGATTTTTGATATCCGGCCGTATCTTGAAAAGTTGGTCCTTCAGGTCTGTGCCGCTCATCTTCGGCATGATCAGATCCGTCAGCAGCATGTGAATTGGTTCGGAGTGAGATCGACCGATCGCCAACGCTTCAGCTCCGTTCGATGCCTCAAGCACCTTGTAGCCATTCTCGCTTAAAATAGTTTTTACAAACGTCCGGACTATCTCCTCGTCTTCCACCAGCAGGATCGTCTCGGTTCCTTCGGACGAAGCCTCGTCAGTGGCCCAGCTGAGTCTGTTAACAGCGTCGACAACCCGCGGGAGATAGATCTTGAAGGTCGTTCCATGACCCAACTCGCTGTACACGAGTACGTCTCCGCCGGATTGCTTTACGATCCCGTATACCGTTGACAACCCGAGCCCGGTGCCCTTGCCGACTTCTTTCGTTGTAAAGAACGGTTCGAAGATATGCAATTGCGTCGCCGGCGCCATACCCTCGCCCGTGTCGGTCACGGTCATCCTCACGAACTCGCCCGCAATGACCGTCCCGTGCTGCCTAGCATAACGTTCATCGAGAAAGACATTCTTCGTTTCGACGGTTAGGGTGCCACCGTCTGGCATCGCATCGCGTGCATTGATCGTAAGATTCATAATGACCTGTTCGATCTGGCCCGGGTCGGCTCTAACGTTGCTGAGCGCGGGGTCGAGTACGACGTGCAATTCAATACTTTCCCTGATGATCCGCCGCAGCATCTTTTGGATATTGGAGACGACTGTATTTAAGTTAATAACAACCGGCTGGAGGACTTGCTTGCGGCTAAATGCGAGAAGCTGGCTGGTGAGCTCTGCGGCACGATCGCCCGCATTCTTGACCTCTTCGATATTGTGCCGGAACGGATGATCCGGGGCCATCTTTTTCAAGGTGAGCGAACTGTATCCGTTGATCGCGGTAAGCAGGTTATTGAAATCATGAGCGATGCCACCGGCAAGCACGCCGACAGCCTCCATCTTTTGTGATTGGCGCAGCTGGCCCTCAAGCGATTTCCGGGCGGTGATGTCCTCAAGTGAGCCTTCGTAGTACAGAATGTCGCCGTTGGCGTTTCGGACCGTTCGAATATTTTCCTGCGTCCAGATCGTGCTGCGGTCTCGCCGGAAAACCTCGCACTCATATCCTTTTGCTACGTCGTGATCGGTGAGCATCTTTTTGAGGTCGACACGGGAGACTGGATCGACGTAATGCTGATTCATAATGTCGACGCGGTCGGCCATCAACTCTGCCGGCGAATCATAGCCAAGGATGCGCGCCATTGCCGGGTTTGCCGAAATGAACCTGCCGTCTTGCGTAGACTGAAAAATCCCCTCGACCGCATTCTCAAAGATGCTCCGGTAGTTTTCCTCCGCCGCGGCAAGAGCCGCCTCCGCTAACTTCCTTTCAGTGACATCACGAACGATGGCCTGCAGGCGCGCTGAGCCACCAAAGTCGACTCGATTCAGGCTCACCTCGGCGTCAAAACGCGTCCCGTCCGGACGGACGTGCTGCCATTCAAAAAATTGAGGGATTCCATCGAGTGCAACGCTAAGATAAAGCGGCGCCCGTTCGGACGACGTACGTCCATCGGGTTGGACGGGAGGTGAGAATTCCATAGGTGAATGCCCGATTATGTCGTCCTTCGCCAGTCCGAAAAGCAGTTCCGCGCGGTGATTACAATCGAGGAAGCTACCTTCGCTGAGGACCATGATGGCGTCATTAGCCGTATCAAACAGAGACTTGAAGCTCGCCTCGCTTGATCTTAATGCGGCCTCGGTTTGTTTCCTTTTGGTAATGTCTCGAGCAATTCCTTGGACACCGACCGGGATGTCCCTTTCGTAGAGGATTCGGGTATTTACTTCGACCGTGATGCGGTGACCTCCCTTGGCGATCAGGTCCAGCTCGTATGCTGTTACCTCCTCACCGGCAAGCTTCGCGGCTATCATCTTCATCGCCTTTTCGGAAAACTCCGGAGCGACAGTATCAGCAATATTCATCGCAAGAGCTTCAGCCTTTGTATAGCCCATGATACTTTCGCCGGCCTTGTTGACGGACGTATAGTTTCCCTGCAGATCGTGCGTGTAGATAATATCGATTGCATTTTCAAAAAGTTCGCGATAGCGCGCTTCCGATTCTGTCAGCGCTTGACTGACTCGTCGCCTTTCCGTTATGTCGGTTACGATACCTGCAAGTCGGATCAACGTTCCGTCGGAATCCCGGACTTGAAATCCACGGGTTCTGACCCAGCGGTGCGCACCATCCGGCCGCAGTATCCGGTACTCGACCTCGATCTTAGCAACGTCACCCATCAGGTCCCCATAGGCATCGCTTACGATCTGACGGTCCTCGGGAAAAATACGGTCTAGCCACCCCTTGGGCATGCTGTCGATTTCTATCGGCCGACCCCAAATTTCCGAATAGGCCGGGCTGACATAATACACCTTACTCATATCCGGCGAGCGGATCCAGAAAACGTCGTTTATGTTGTCGGCAAGCTGATGAAACTTCTCATCGCTTTCTACAAGGGCGTGTTCGGCATTTTTGCGCTCAGTCACGTCTTGAGCCATTACGACGATCCCGATCGACTCACCGTTAGCGTCAAAGTAGGGGACCTTATCGGTCTGGACCCATATTTTTTGACCGTCCGTTGTGGAAAGCAGTTCGACCTCGCCGAGCTTTGGCTTTCGCGATGTGAGCACCGCTCTATCGTCGGCGTAAAACTTCGCGGCTTGATCCGGATAAATTTCGAGAGTTGGCTTGCCCTCAATGTCTCCGACCAGAAGCCCGGCTGCATCGGCGACCCGCTGATTGACTCGAAGGATGTTGTTCTCGGTGTCCTTGAACCAGATCATCGCCGGCATCAGATCGAACAACACGCGAAGCTCGGTCTGCTGGCGTTGGAGTTCATCCTGTGCTTTCTTGCGTTCGGTAATATCCTGGATCTGAGAGATAAAATATCGAGGGTTGCCTTGATCGTCGCGCACCAGTGAGACGCTGAGAGATATCGGCACAAGGTGGCCGAGTTTATGAAAATAGCGGTTCTCTATTTGGTAAAAATCTATCTCGCCGTCGATTATCCGGCGCATGTTCTCGAGATCATCTTCAAGATCTTCGGGATGCGTGATGTCCTGGAACGTACGAGTCAATAGCTCAGCCTCACTGTAGCCAATAAGCTCGCACAAAGCGCGATTGACTTTGAGCCATCGGCCATCCGGAAGAACAAGGGCCACGCCGATGGGTGCGAATGCGAAGGCCCCCGAAAATTTTTCCTCGCTATCACGGAGTTGTTCCTCCGCCAACCTTCGCTCGGTGATGTCGATCGTGACACCGCGTACGCCGATCACCGAACCCTTGTTGTCCAAGACGGGCGTGGAATGGACCTCTACCCAGATGACTCGGCCGTCCTTTGTTAGCCAGCGGAATTCGTCGACCAGATTTTGCCCGGTTCTGACTACGGCCTCTGCGCCTTTGCCAACGCGCTCGCGGTCGTCAGGGTGAACGATCGAGAGCCAGAAGTTAGGCGTAGCGAGCCACTCTTCAACCGTGTAGCCAAGCATGTTCTCGACATAACGGCTTACAAAGGCCTTGGCTTCGGCAACGAGAGGATCGGCACCCGAAGTTTCCCATACAATACCCGGGACATTTGCAACTATATTATCGAGTCGTGTTCGCTGATTTTCGATCTGAGAAGTAAGAAGGGCTTTCTCGCGGTCGGTCCTCTCTCGATCCGATATATCGCGGATCATGGCGAGAAGATTTCCGCCGGGCATTTCTGTCACGAGTACCTCACCTGGAAAATCGGAACCATCTTTTCGACGGAATCGCCATACCCGGTGATGATTGACGGTTGACGCGATCTCGTCCAAGGCTTCTTCGATGTGCCTAACTTCCGACGCTGTGACGATATTTTCGGCGTGAAGTCCGATCAGCTCTTCGCGAGTGTATCCCAGCATGCGGCACATGCTCGCGTTAGCCTCGAGGTAATAGCTTTCCGGGCTGGCGATCAGGATCCCGTCAGGTGCGTACTCAAAAAGGGTATGAAAACGTTCCCGAGTCTCTTCTTGTTCTTTCTCGAGCTGCTTTCGCTCGGTGATGTCACGAATGTTGCACTGGATGACTTGAGTCTCGTCTTCAAAGTACACATTACTGACAAACTCGACCTCGCGCAGTTTGCCGCCTTTCGTTTTCAAGGGCAGGTCCTCATAGCGTAAATAACCGTCTTGCTGCAATATCCGAAACGCCTCCTTGCTTGCTGACCTGTCGCTGAAGAAACCGAGCTCCCAAAGTTCCTTACCCACGAACTCGCCTAGCGTGTAGCCGAGCAGCTCGGTCATAAAAGGATTTGCGTCTGTGATTGTCAACGTATCGATGTCGAGAAGGAAAATGCCGTCGCGAGCGGCTTCAAATAGCCGGCGGTACCGCAGCTCAGAGACCCGCATGCTTTCGTTTAACAGGAGGCGCTGTTGTGCGGCGGCCTTAGTAGTCCGCGCGCTACGATTCGTCATCTTTGGGTCCATCGAAAGAGATCCTTGTCCGGCCTGCGCCGATCGCGAACGCGTTGTGAAAACTTACTTCGGAATCGTAAGTGTTCGAAGATCGGATCCTAGGCGATTACGGACTGTTTCGGAGTCACGGCTTCAGGCGGTAAGTTGTGGATGCGGGCAATCGATCAGTAACTCGGGAAGTCATCCGGTATCCAGCTCACCGCTTCGCAAAAGGCAGTCCGCAGCATGATATATCCGAGGCGCGGAAGATGTCAGTGTGTTATCGCACAGAGTGTAGAGGTGTGAGGTGTTAGCGGAGAAGAAGAGGAACGTTCTCATGTCGGAGGACCGGCGAGCCTTCCGGCCGACTTACTCGGATCCAGCTTCCTCAATTTGTTTTTCCCTGATCTTGAATTCCTCAATATCGATCAGCGATAAATATATTCTGATAAGATCCTCGTCGATTGGGTAAGCCAACCGAAGTTTGTTTGCAAGCATGACGAGCGCGAGGATGATCAGTATGAGATACACATACTGAATAAATATGTCGTGCATAGGATCACAAAGTCTGTCTGCCGAAAGGGGTGATTCATGGTTATCGCTTTATGAAAGCCGAATCACGAAATAACGAAGTCATCTCTGAATCTAAGACCTTTCTTGTTTCGTGTTCCTTTTCGTGTGGGTTTGTGTGATTCGTGGTTCTCCTGTGAAAGCCGAACCACGAAACACACAAAACACACGAAGAACAAGGATCCATCGAACGCACGGAATTCAATTGGACTATCGGACCCCGACTCAATCTTTCAGCGAAGCCATGTCGATCGAGAACCGGTATTTCACATCCGACTTCAGCAGCCGATCGTATGCTTCGTTGATCTTCTGGATCGGGATCACTTCAACGTCCGCGGTGATATTGTGTTCGCCGCAGAAATCGAGCATCTCCTGAGTTTCTTTGATGCCGCCGATGGGTGAACCCGACAAGCTCCGGCGCCCCATGATCAAGTTGAACGCGGCGATCTGCAACGGCTTCTCTGGAGCTCCGACAAGGGTCATGTGGCCGTCCCGTTTGAGCAAGGCAAGATATGCATTCACGTCGTGATCCGCCGAAACGGCATCGAGTATGAAATCGAAACTGCCGGCATGCTTCTGCATCTCGTCAGCATTCTTTGAAATGACGACCTCGTCGGCACCGAGGCGAAGAGCATCATCAACTTTCCCGGGCGATGTCGTAAACACTACAACATGTGCTCCTAGCGCGTGCGCAAACTTAACGCCCATATGCCCGAGCCCACCTAATCCGACGACACCGACCTTCTTGCCCGGCCCGACGCCCCAGTGACGCATCGGCGAATATGTCGTGATACCGGCGCACAATAACGGCGCCGTCCCCGCCAGGTCGAGATTCTCCGGTACCTTCAAAACAAATCTTTCGTCGACGACGACACTGTCGGAGTAGCCGCCATAGGTCACGCCACCCGTATGCTTATCAGGTGCATTGTATGTAAAAGTGCAATGCGGGCAGAATTGCTCGAGTCCTGATTTGCACTCGTCGCAAGTTCCATCCGAGTCGACCATGCATCCGACTGCGGCAAGATCCCCAACCTTGAACTTGGTGACGGCGGATCCGACGCTCGTGACGCGACCGACGATCTCATGTCCCGGAACGCACGGATAGACTGTCGGCATAAAGCCGCTCCATTCATTGCGCGTCTGATGCAGATCCGAGTGGCAAACGCCACAGAAAAGTATCTCGATCTGCACGTCGGTTTCGGTCGGTTGGCGCCGTTCGATCGTAGTTTGTGCCAGCGGCGATGTCGCACTGCCAGCCGAAAAAGCTTTAGCGTTGTACATAAATTTATTTTTTATTATTCCTTCTTATCGATTTACTAGTTTTTGCGAGCCTTCACCGTAGCGCGCCCCCTGAACTTTTACTTTCGCCGTCAGGTTATCGAGCTCGCGCAGGTCTTCGGCGGTAAGTTCGACTTCAGCCGCCCGCGTGTTCTCTTCCAGACGATGCAGTTTGGTCGTTCCGGGAATCGGCACGATCCAATCCTTCTGAGCGAGGACCCATGCAAGTGCGATCTGTGCGGGGGTTGCACTCTTTGCTTCCGCAAAACGTGCGATCAGATCGACGAGAGACTGATTTACTTTTCGTGCGTCGGCCGCGAATCGCGGGGAGGTGTTCCGAAAATCGTTCTCCTCGAAGGTCGTGTTCTCATCGATCTTTCCCGTTAGGAATCCTCGACCGAGCGGGCTGAATGGAACAAAGCCGATACCAAGTTCTTCGAGAGCCGGAAAGATGAATTCTTCGGGCTCGCGCCACCACAGCGAATACTCGCTCTGCAGTGCGGTGACGGGATGCACCGCGTGAGCACGACGGATCGCGTCGACACCAGCCTCGGACATGCCGAAATGTTTGACCTTACCAGCGTCGATCAAATCCTTTACGGCGCCGGCGACGTCTTCGATGGGGACATTCGGATCGACGCGGTGTTGATAGAACAGATCGATGCGATCCGTCCCGAGGCGCTTCAGCGAAGCGTCGGCTACTTTCTTGATATGTTCCGGCCGACTGTCCAGCGGTGGATCCTGATGCTGCGTTCCGTCCGAATCGATGTTGAAACCAAACTTTGTTGCGATCACGACTTGCTCGCGAAACGGCGCGAGCGCTTCGCCGACAACTTCTTCGTTCGCGAACGGTCCGTACACTTCGGCGGTGTCGAACAAAGTAACGCCCAATTCGACTGCCGAGCGGATCAGCGCGATCGCATCCTGCTTTTCCGTCGCCGGACCATAGCCGAAGCTCAGTCCCATACAGCCAAGCCCGAGCTCCGATACTTCCAGATCACTGTTTCCGAGTTTTCTCTTGTTCATAATAAATACCTCAAAATCCGCCAACACGGCTTCTGAACTCTCCTTGCGGCGTAGCACTGATTCTACTGCTGCCGTCCGCAGGGCGATAAGACTTTAGTCGCGAATGATTGCACGATCCTGCAAAAACACCCTTTCGGAGATGAATGTAGGGGGCAAAGAGACTAGTATCTCGGTATGGCACAGCAAGCAGCGAAAAGGGGAGATGAGAGTCTAAGAACTGCCGGACACGAGTTGATCGAGCGATTGGGACGGGCCGTCACGGCGGACGGGGCTCGCGAGGTGACGCCGGGCATCACCCTTGCGCGATCGTCCAAATTGACCGAGCACGTGCACTCCGTTTTTACACCGGCCTTCTGCGTGATCGCGCAGGGAAGCAAACAAGTAATGTTGGGTGACGAGATCTTTCGCTACGACCCGGGGCATTATCTTATTGCGACCGTCGATCTGCCGATCGTGAGCCACGTGGTCGAGGCGTCCGAGGAACTGCCGTACTTCAGCTTCAGGCTCGAACTCGATCCTTCTGTCGTCGCGTCCGTCATAATGGAGTCGGGTACGCGAGTCACTAAAGGTGATGCCAGCGTAAAGGCGATGGATGTTAGCCCCATCGATGCGACGCTGCTCGACGCGGTTGTGAGATTGATGCGAACGCTCGATACGCCAGAGGAAATACCGGTTCTCGCGCCTCTGATAATCAAGGAGATCGTCTATCGGTTGGTCCGCGGTGAACAAGGCGCTCGCCTCGGTCATCTGCTGACGTCAGGAGATACCCGACGGATATCAAAAGCTGTCGGACACCTCCGCGAACATTTTCACGAGCCTTTAAGGATCGAGGATATTGCACGTGAGTTGGGGATGAGCGTCTCGGGATTCCATCATCACTTTAAGTCCGTCACGGCGATGAGCCCGCTTCAGTTTCAGAAACAGATACGTTTGCAGGAAGCTCGACGGCTTATGCTGGGTGAAGATCTCGACGCGGCGAGCGCCGGATTTCGCGTCGGATACGATGACCCTTCTTACTTCAGCCGCGATTACAAGAGGCAGTTCGGCGCCCCGCCGCAAAGAGACATCGCCCGGCTTCGGGAAAGCGTCACGGGTTGATCACTTAGGTTGACGGATCTTCAAGCCCTTTTTCGCCCGGATCAGAAACGCTTCCGCGATCTCATTCCATCTCGCTTCATCCTTTCCGCCTTTCGCGACGTCCGATGCGGTCACTCCGAGGCCGGTCAGATCCTCAAGATAGATGATCATCAACTCGTCACGTTTCTTCTCCCCAATGAAGTGTAGAAACCGCTGCGAGATTGTCTCATCGCTGCCAAGCTTATAACCTTTTGATTCGAGAAACGCGCGGCCTCGAGCAGCGTCTCCATCGGGCCGTCCGGGATTCGATTTGATATTTCTGGCGTAAGTGTCGGCGATAAAGTCGAGACCGCCTATGGAGACTGATCTCGTCCCCTTGTAATCGTAGAAATTGGGAAGCCCGGGAAGGTAGCCTTCGAACTGCACCCAGTACATTCGCTTAATGCGGCCGTCTTTGTGGGCATCGACAAAGAAGTGCTGCTCTGCGTTCGCGACGTCATAGAGGACGAACTTATGTCCGCCAACATACTTAAAACTCTTGGCGAACTCTAACTCCACGGCCGGCAATTCTCTAGACTTGATGGCCTGGCCTTTCACCACGCGAAGCGGCTGCTCGCTTTGGGCGAAAGAAGCAACGGACACGATCAAAAAAAGTACGGTTACCGCGATGTAATGCATATTGGACCTCCCATGGTGAATCGAAAGTGAAACACCACGGGCTTTGATCTTGTGACGAATTCGTCGGTCTGTTTTCAAATCCCTTCAGTTGCTCGGACCGGCAGCCGCGATCAGCTGTCTCATCTTCGACGAGACCGGTGCAGACGCTCGGCTGTAATTCGACATCACAATGGCGGTCCAGCCCGAGCCCAGATACATGTCCAGATTTGAGCTGATCCCGGTAAATCCTCCACCGTGGCCGGCAACGTTTCGCTGCGAATCTGTTTGGAATCCGTATCCGTAGTCGGGTGAATTAAGCTCCGGCTTCGGTGAGGTCAAGAGTTTGAAAGTGTCGCCGGTGATCAGTTTTCCCGACCGCAATGCCTGATCGAATTTCAAGAGATCTTCGACCGTCGAGAAGCCCCCGCCCTGCGGCCCCCCACGCATCACATGCGAAAAGATGTTGTTGCTCCATTCGATGCCGGTGTCCGTGAAGCCCTTGTCATAGCCGACAGCGAGATTCGGATTAACCCGGTCCAGTTCGTAAGAGTCGGTGCTGGTCATTCCCGAAGGCTTAAAAATATTCTCAAGCACGTAATCGAAATAGCTCTGCCCCGAAACCACCTCGATTACTTTTCCGAGAACCAACATTCCGGTGTTGCTGTACTGCCATTTCGATCCGGGTTCGAAACGAATGTCCTTTTCGTCCTCCCGGGCGAGCTTGATCATGTCATCGACGGTGCGAAGCTTCTCTCGCGACATCGCGTCGTAACGATCGGAGAAGTAGCCGCCAAGACCGGCCGTGTGCGAAAGCAGGTGCTTTATTCTTATCTTCTTTGCCGCCTCTGCGTTGGGAAAGTCAGGAAGAAATTTCGACAGAGGATCGTCAAACGACATCTTCCCCTTCTCGACAAGTTGGGCGATCGCGACCGAGGTGAACATCTTGTTCATCGAGCCGAGATTGAATTTAGTGTCGATACGATTCGGCACATTGAAGTCTTTGTTAGCGATTCCAAACGCACCCTTGTAGACCACTTGACCGTTCTTTGCGAGCAGGATCGAGCCCGAAAAAACATCCGCCGCGGCAAGCTTCTTTGCGAAGGCATCCATCTCGCGGGCAATGTCCTTGCCGCTTACCTTCCTTGCTTCACCCGCCGGCGGTTTAGGTGGCCGGCGTCCGATCCCCGTGATCTTGTGCGGCGGCGTCGGCTCAACGGTTACACGCAGGCCCTGCCAATCGCCGCTCAACTTCGTCTTCACCAGCAACGTCACTTCGTTCGCTCCCGAATCCTGCACTCCGATAACTTCCAGGCCGCGAGACTGATCGTGTTCGAACGAAAAGAAGTTGAGATGCCGCTCCATGGGAATACGCAGCATTCCCTCGGCGAAGTTATCCGCGGCGTACTTGCGCAACGCGGCACGGTCTCCGGTATTTATTAGTTCGGCGATCTCGCGAGCCCGGACCTCAGCGGGGCTCTGAGCTGCTGCGGTAAGAGAGAACAAGAAAACGAATAACGACGCGAGCGTAAAACTAGTGAGCTTCATATACGACAGATTCCATTACTGATTCTGACTGAATTAGAATTCCGGTCAGAATCCCAATATACCTTTTTGCTCGAAAAGCGCAAGAGCCGGTGGCTCATCGCTAGGCTTCGCGACAATATGTCGGTTTGATCTGTCTATTTCGCGCTTGCGGCTGGCTTTTGTTTTGCGAATATTCTGGCGCTTAGCTCGTAGAGGTTTGGAAATGTGTTTGCCTTGAAAACACCATGCCCGCCGGGGAACTCGCGATACTCATGCGGGATCTTGCGGTCGAACATTAATCCGGCGAGATCGCGGTTGGGTTTGAAAAGTCCGAGTTCGTCTTCGGTACCGCAGTCGAGGTAGAAGAACGGCAAGTCCTTGAGTTTGTCACTTGGATAATCGGCGAACAGTTTGAAGAGATCGTTGGCGGTGATAACGGCCCGATCCGTTCCGTCGCCGAAGACCGATGTCAACATTTCTTTGAGACCGGGAATCATCGGAAGCGACTTGGATTCATGAAAAGTTGTGACATTCACAGCACCGCTCCAGGAAACAGCGAGTGAGAAGAAGTGCGGGTATTTGACCCCGTACTTTAACGCCCCGTAGCCACCTATCGAGACGCCGGCAATCGCTCTGCCTTTCCGGTCGGCTATAGTACGAAGACTCTTGTCGACCTCTGGAATCAGCTCACTGACGACGTAGCTTTCATATTTGTCACTCGGCTTGGTCGCGCTGTCTGTATAAAATCCGTTGCCGCCTTCGACAAAGACCATGATGACCCTTTGCGGGCGCACGTAGTCGTCTTGAGCGACGCTGGCTTCCAGCGCGGTGTAGGGGATTTTCCGCATGCGCAGGACCCGGCCGATGATCTGACCGCAGCGACCGAAGCCGGCGATCAGTACCTTGCCTTCGGC
>JANMUW010000319.1:0-14311 GCA_031392105.1 Acidobacteriota bacterium
GAGAGACCCTGGGTTCGAGGATCCGGCGCGGAAGGATCCCGATAGCCGGGGCCGTCGAAATCGCGATCCAGGTGGCTTCGGCGCTCGCCGCTTCGCATAAGGCGGGGATCGTCCACCGTGATGTAAAGCCGGACAACATCATGCTTCGCCCGGACGGAAGCGTCAAAGTCCTCGACTTTGGCCTCGCGAAAGAGACCGAACAGCTCCTGTCGCGTTCTCCGAACAACGACGCGAAGACGCTCGACCTGGTTTCCACATCGCCCGGTCTGATCCTCGGCACCCCACAATATATGTCGCCGGAGCAAACGCGCGGCATTGAGCTCGATCCGCGGACCGACATCTTCAGCCTCGGGAACATAATCTTTGAAATGGTAACGGGGCACGTGCCGTTTCCGGGAAAGACGATGGCCGACATCCTCGCGGCGATCATCAGCAAGGAGCCTCGAAGGATCGAGGAATACGTGGTCGACCCGCCGCTGAAGTTGATCACCATCGTCGATAACGCCCTCAGAAAAGAAAGAGAAGAACGCTATTCAACAATGGAACACCTGCTCGCGGACTTGAAGCAGCTGCAGCAGGAACTGGTTGTCGCCAGTCCGCATCAGGATGCGGTCGACACGGGCGGGATCGATCCGCGGAGCACCATTCATAAAACAGTATCTGGTGTTTTCACGAGGAAGTTTATTTATCCGGAACTGTCTCTTGTCCTGCTGGCTGTTTTTGGAATCATCGCTTTCTTCCTTTGGTGGAATTCGCGCGAATCACCTCAAGCCGGGCCCGTCGCGGCTTCTATGGGTACGAGTCCCGTGACAAGTTGGAGCAGCAGCGCCGGTGAGTCTGCGGCGGCGGCATCATTTTCACCGGATGGGCGAATGGTCGCGTACGCAGCGACGAAAGCGGAAGCGACTGAGATCTGGGTCAAACCGACCGCCGGCGGAGATTCCATCCAGGTAACAAAGAACGGTTTTTATAACCAGTTTCCGGTCTGGTCGCCCAACGGACAGGATGTTGCGTTCTTCTCCAGCCGCGGCGAGAATCGCGGACTATGGCGCGCGTCATTCAGCGGTGGCGACCAGGTCAGGATCACAAACGATATCGGAAAGACTGCGAGGCCAGTTAGATGGTCAACCGCCGGGAAGATCTACTATCAGTTCGGGAATGAGCTTTTCGCCGCTGATGAGAAGACGGGAAAAATAGAACCGATCACTGACTTCTCGACGCCGGGTTTGAAGCCCTGGCGGATCGAGATCTCGGCGGACGAAAAGTCGGTCGCTTACTCGATCAAGGAAGGTGACATCTGGAAATTGAAGACGATGCGGTTGAATGGCGGCTCGGCGGACGAGATCGCAACCTCGACACGTCAGATCGACAATATAGTTTGGAGACAGGACGGGAAGTCGCTCATCTATAGCAGCTCGGTCGACGGCGTGTATCAGATCTTCGAAAAAGTTTTCGGATCCACCGAGCCGGTACAGCTTTCCACCGGCGACCACGATCTTTATGTCAA
Source organism: Acidobacteriota bacterium (assembly GCA_031392105.1). Lineage (GTDB taxonomy): Bacteria > Acidobacteriota > Blastocatellia > Pyrinomonadales > Pyrinomonadaceae > OLB17. The sequence goes on from JANMUW010000319.1 coordinate 1,508, forward strand.
AGATGTTTCCGCAGACGGATCGAAGATCTTGTACGGATCAGTATCCGAGACATCGGACCTGTGGATGGTCGACACGCGTGACTCAAAAGAATCGTCCATTGCGAACGAAGTGGCGAACGAGTTCTGGGCGGCGTTTTCACCCGACGGAAAAAGCGTCGCCTTCCAATCCGTCACGCAAACTGATCGCCCTTATGGCGGTTCGGTCAACGTTCGGAACATTGAGCGGGGCGGTGCGCCGATTGTCGTATCAAAGGAAGGGTTCTCGCCGGTTTGGTCCCCGAACGCATCGTGGATAGCATTCCTTCGGCGTTCCGAAACCGGTATCGCGTTGTGGCATGTCAAGCCGACGGGCGACGATCCGATAAAGGTTGCTGATGGCGAGGTCGGTGCTCCAGCTTATACTCCGGCGCCATATCTTAAGATCGGTACAAACCATGTTTCGTGGTCGCCCGACAGCAGTACGATCGCCTATTCGGCGCGAACGGACGGCATGCACAATATATGGCTTGCGGCTTTCGATGGCTCCCCAAACACTGCTCTCACACAGAGCAATGACAAGAATGAAAAGTATTGCTGTCCGGTCTGGACGCCTGACGGGAAAAGCATCGTGTTTGTCTCCTGGAATGATGACACCACTGGACAAAAGAAACCGGTGCATCGTCTCTGGTTGTATGATCTCGAGACCTCGCAGTCCCGCGTCCTCTTTGAGTCCGCCGATCGATTCAGATTACTCGGACTGGGGAGTGGAGCCGGAGATGCCGTCATAGCGCGGAAGACGGATCCGGCCGACCTTTCCCTGACCCCGGTATCCACCGATATATTTTCTGTGTCGCTGGAATCGGGCGCAGGACAGAAAGTGAATACTCTTGGCTATGCGTACTTCCACAACATTCACCTGTCCCCTGACGGGGCGAACATCGCGTTCGTTTCGGGACGGGACAACACAACAGCAATGTGGACTGTACCGGTGAGCGGCGGTATGCTGCGTAAGATACTCGTCGAAAATGATCCCAAGGTTCTGCTCTCAAGTCTCGCGTGGTCGCCTGATGGAGGCTCGATCGTTTTCGGCAAACAGACTCGTACAAACCTGCTTTCGATGCTGACCAGATAGATAGAAACGGAGGAACTGTATGAAGGCTTTCTCGATAAGGATCTCGGCCGGGATTATCGCCCTCGCCGGGCTAATCTACATTTTGGCTTGTAGTTCACCAAGTGTAAATATCAATCAGAATCAAAACGTAGCAGCCAATACCAATCGAACTGCGAGGGCTTTAGACGCTTGTAAGGTGCCGCCCGATCCTGTAGCGGCAGCCGCGAACATCCTTGCGAGGCTCAAGGGCGAGATCAACGCTAGCGACCTCGCGGACGACCTGAAACCGACGCCAAACAGTGTCGGCGGAACATTCACTATCGAGGTCCAGCAAGCGAAAGGTAAAAAATACTTTGAAGCTTACATCAAGGGCGAGGTTCGGGGCGACGACAATCTGAAGATACTGAGTGACATCCTAAATAACTTTCAGGACGAAAACTCTTGCTTACGCGTGGTCTATTTCGTCGAGGATCTCAATGCACCCAATAACCCCTCCGGATTTAGGTGGAGTTCTTGCGAGTATCCGAAGCACGTTTGCCCAAATGGAGAGTGCTGTGAGATCGAACCTATCGATACTCCCCCCGCCGCGACCCCCACACCGACACCTACGCCAAAACCGCTGGCAAACTCCGGCGCGAGCGCGAATGCCAATATAAAAGGAAACACGAATAACTGACCGGTCAGAAAGGAGGAAATGTATGAAGGCACTATCGATGAGGATCTCGGCCGGGGTGATCGCACTCGGCGCGTTGTTTTATTTCTTAGCTTGCTCTCCGGCCCCTCAAAATGACAACTCTAGTCAGAGCTTATCGCCGAATCAAAACCAGGCAAATGGAAACAGTGCATCGAAGGATCTAAGGCCGTGTAGTTACGGATCGGAACCTGGATCGCATGCCCAACACATCAAGAATGACATCAAGAGTAAGATGGGTACGTCGCTCAAGAAACTTTTGAAGGATCAAGACAATCCCGGTGGCACCTTCACTGTTGAAATTCAGAAAGCAAGTAATGGGACGTACTTCATCGCCTACGTTAGGGGCAAGGTCAGCGGCGATGACAATCTTAAGCAATTGAGCAATATCCTAAACGATTTCCAGGACAGAGAAGAATGTCTGCGCGTAGTAAATTTCCTTCCCAATCAATCTGCATCCACTCTTGATGGGCCTGGATTTGAGTGGAGCTCGTGCGAATATCCAATGGTTGTGTGTCCAACCGGTGAATGCTGTATGACAGTCGAGGCTAATACCAACACTAGCGGGAACTCGAATGCGAACACAAACACGAACGTAAATGCGAACAGAGGTGGAAACACAAACAAATGAGCGGAATGCGAAACGTGCGACTGTGAACTCCCACCATCGCGGCGGCGTTCGAGTCAGAGATCGTAATTCGTAATTCGTAATTCGTAATTCGTAAGGCACGAATTCGTCGATGCCACAATCAGCTCCCTAAAGGCGCATGGCAAACCGCATAAGGGCCGAGGCCGATGCGATTCGCGTACTCGATTCGATAGCCGCCGGTGTTAGAATCGGTTCATGAAATACGCGATCTTCGGTGCTTCGGGCGGAGTCGGGAAGGAACTTGCGAAGCTGCTTGCGGCGGAGAAGGCGCAGTTTCGGGTCGTCGGGAGATCCGAGGAAAAACTGCGTCAGGAATTCGCGGAACATGAAGCGTATGTCGAATACTGCGCCGCGGATCTTGTAAAACCTGAGGATGCGGCACGCGCGGCTGAGGGCGTTGAGACCGTATTTTATCTGGTCGGACAGCCTTATACCGATTTTGCAAAGCATCCGCTAGTGACTGCGGTCTGCCTCAAGGCGTGCGCTGATGCAGGGGTCGGGCATTTCGTTCTGCAGGGCACACTTTATACATATGGACGCCGGCAGGCTGAGCGGATCAGCGAAGATCATCCTCGCGAGCCTCACACGTTCAAGGGCGAGATGCGTAAGAAACAGGAAGACCTCGTCATGGCTGCTCACGCCGCCGACGGGATGAAAACCACGATCCTCTGCGCACCGGATTTCTACGGCGCCGATTCTGAGCTGAGTCACACTTACCGAATATTCGATGCGGCGATAAAAGGCGGAAGAGCGGACGTGATCGGCCCGCTCGATGTGCCGCACGAATTCGTCTACGTCCCGGATCTCGCGGACACTCTGCTGAAAGTTTCGCGAAACGAAGCGGCTTACGGAAGTCGTTGGAACCTGGCGGGCGTCGGCTTGATTACGTTCCGCGAATTCGCTGAAAAGGTCTTCGCCCTCGAAGACCGGAAACCGAAGCTTCGCTCGGCGGGAAAATTTATGCTTCGGTTGATCGGGCTGTTCAATCCAATGATGCGCGAATTTGTGGAAATGCACTACCTGATGACAGAGCCGCTTTACGTTGACGATTCCCGGCTCCGCGCGCTTCTGCCGGACGTGAAAAAGACGTCCTATGACGACGGCATCAGAGCGACTCTCGACATGTTCAAGAAACGAGAATCGATGCTGACCTGAAAGTGTTTTGCTGCCATTCTTCGAACGCTCAATGAATTTGCGCGTACCTATTCCGATAGCTCGAGGAACGCCGCGCGCAGTGAAAAAGAACTACTCGGAAAATTCCATTACTCGCGTTGAACCTCGTACTTCCAGCAAGCGAGCCGGCGGAGCATCCGGGTAATTTGTCACTTTTGACCGGTCGGTCACAATGAGCGAGGCGCCCGCAACGCTTTAGAACGAAGAGGGTTACAAGTCCTACCCCGCCCATTTTTACCTATTGTCACGCCACGTCTCGATACGATACTCTTTAAATAGCTCACCAAAAGCTGCTTGACCTCGTTATTTGTAAGTCGGATGTCGACACCGTTAAATCACAACGCTGGCTCCCGAGAACAACATCGGTTCAACCGTTGCTCGATCGGACGCCGCTTGTCACGGATCGACTTCAACTACAGTCGACGTGGTAAGTTCGCATCACAAGGATTCTCAAAACTCTGATCGCCCTGACGCCGAAAGGAAATCAACACCGGCCCTGACAACATAGGACGGACCAACAACAGTAACCTCGGCCGGGCACTCAATCCTAGGGAGAAAAACATGCGAGACATAATGCGTCTATTCGTGAGCTTCGTTTCTGTTTGTATCATCTGCGTGCTTGGCATGTGCGCTCAAAACGCAGCCGCTGCACCTTGCCCCGATATCTCATTCGTACCGCCGGTATATTTTCCGGGCGGAGTGAACACTAATGCTCTCGCGACCGGCGACATCAACGGCGACGGCAAAGTCGACCTCGTCGCAGCGAATGAGGGTTCCGGAAATGTGATGGTCCGATTCGGAAACGGTTCGGGCGCGTTTCCAACAGCTCTGCAATTATTCGTCACGACTCCATCGTCGATCGCGGTCGCGGATTTTAACGGCGACGGGCACGTTGATATTGCCACCACAAGCAGGTCGAATAACCGTCTCACGGTTTGGCTCAACCTCGGGGGCGGTGCCTTTGGCCCACCTGTCCAGACTACAGTTGGCTCTTCGCCCTCCGGAATCGCGATGGGCGATCTAAATGGCGACGGCCGCACGGACCTTGTAACCTCGAACGGCGGCAGCAGCACGATCACTTTCTTACCCGGCAACGGCGCCGGGGCGTTTCCGACAGCGACTAGCGTCTCTATCGCTCGCGGATCAGGTGCGTTCGGGATCGTCACGGCCGATTTCAACGGAGACGGTAAAAGAGATGTCGCTACTGCGAACCGAGGTTCGGCGAACATCTCGGTACTGATCGGCAACGGGATCGGCGGCTTCGCTGCGGCCGTACTTTATCCAGCAGGTTCTGAACCGAATAACATTGCGACCGGTGATTTCAACGGCGACGGCAAGCCGGACCTTGTAACGGCGAACCTGGCAAGCAACAACCTCACGGTGAGAATCAACAATGGCCTTGGCGCGTTTCCGACTGCGGTTACCTTATCCGCAGGCGCCCAGCCCGGGTTCGTTTCGATAGCGGACCTCGATGATGACGGCCATGCGGACATCGTCGCCGCAAATCAGGCGAGCAACAACCTGTCCGCATTCCGTGGCGGCGGCAATGGAACATTCGCCGCACCTATTAATTTTGCCGTGAACGCACCGCTGCGGGCATTGGCCGTCGCCGACCTGAATGGCAACGGTAAAGTCGACATCGCCGCGGGTGTCGCATCATCGAATATCGCCGTCCTTCTCAATGCGTGCGTGACGAACACAGCTCCTACGATCTCGACCGGTGTCGTGACGCGTCAGCAAGACGCAGGTGTTTCGAATTCGAGCGTCGCAACTGTGAATGATGGTGAGCAGGATCTCGACGAACTCGAAGTGACCGTGAATGGCGGAGCATCATCCACTCTAAACGGCGTGACCGTCTCGAATATCGCAGTCGATGCGGCCGGTAATGTTACGGCCGATGTCGTCGCTTCGTGCGGTGCTTCAGATGCGCTATTCACGTTGACGGTGACTGACAACGAGGGCCTTTCCGCAACGGCGATGCTGGGTGTAGATGTTACGAATGAAACGACACCGCCCGTGATAAACGACGGCAAGCCGATTCCTGATATTTCGATCTACCTGCTGCCCAATTCGCCGGACCTTTCCATGCCGGTGAATTTCGACCTGCCTATGGCGGTGGACAATTGTTCGGCATCGCCAACGGTTTCGGCGTCACCTGCGAGCGGATCGACATTCAATGTCGGATCTACGATTGTCACTGTGACGGCAGAGGATGATCTGGATAATACCGCCACCGCCACGTTCAGAGTCAACGTCCTATTCAATTTCGGCGGATTCCTGCCGCCGGTGGATCCGTTCCCGATGCTGAACATCGCGACGGCGGGTAGTGCGGTTCCGGTGAAGTTCAGCCTGAGTGGTGATAAGGGCTTGAATATTCTGGCGTCGGGGTATCCAGCATCGTCACCGGTAGCGTGCAATGCAAACGAACCCGGTTCGACCGTCGAAGAAACGACATCGGTCGGGGGCGGTCTTTCCTATGATGCCGGGTCGGATCGGTACAAATACGTATGGAAGACGGACAAGGCCTGGAGATCAACGTGCCGGATATTCATCTTGAAGCTGGCGGACGGAAGCGAACACTACGCCAGGTTCAGCTTTAGATAAGAAAGGCAAATCGTTCATCGGATAAAGAGGCTGTCTGAAAAGGCAGCCTTCTCTATTATGAATTGCGTCCGGCTTCTCTATTATGAATTGCCTCTGGCTTAAGCCAGAGGTTCAGCTTGAGATGGCCCGGCTTAAGCCAAATGTGAAAGAAAGTAAATTCCGATTCGCTTTAGCCAAAAAAAGTTCGGCTAAAGCCTTTCTTGTTTTGACCGCAAACCTCCGCCTCAAGGCGGAGGCAACTCATTTGACCGCAAACCTCCGAATAAAGGCAGGAAACTCTAGATTGTTTTGCGCATTCAGAAATCAGCGCAAATTTCGCTGCGTATAGTTGCGTAACGCCGTGACGGCGTCAGAAAATAATCTCATGAATTTTGATATCACGCGTTCGATCGAGGTGCTTTCGACGACTCCTGCAACATTAGGATCGCTGCTTGGTAATTTGTCGGATGAGTGGACGTCCGACTTAATCCTAGATCCAAAATCTAAAATCCAAAATCCGAAGTGGTGTCCTTACGACATCGTCGGCCATTTGATCCACGGCGAGCAGACCGATTGGATCCCGAGGGCCCGGATAATTCTCGACCAGGGAGCGGACACAACGTTCGTTCCGTTCGATCGCTTTGCGCAGTTTGAAAACTCGAAAGGGAAGTCGCTCGCTCAATTGCTGGATGAGTTCGAGAATATCCGGGCTAAAAATATCGATACGCTTCGGGTGTGGAACCTGACGGAGGATCAGCTTTCTCTCGAAGGCATGCACCCCGAGCTCGGCCGAGTCACGCTGCGTCAGTTGCTGGCGACCTGGGTTGTGCATGACCTGAATCACATCCGCCAGATCGTGACAGTTATGGCGAGCCGGTACGGATCCGAAGTCGGAGTATGGAAAGAGTATCTGTCGATCCTGAGATCTTGATTCGCGACATTCCCGTGATTTGCCAGTTTCGTGATTCGGATTCGTTCAAGAAGAAGCTACCACGAAGAGCACGCAGTCTTAACTGGATGCTTCCGTGTTCTTTTCTCTTCCGCGCGTTCCGTGTGTTCTGTGGTTAGAAAAGGTCGCGAACCATTTGACCACGGAACACACCGAAGACACGGAGAAGAAGACTCGGAATTGGAGGTGTTTCGGCCGTTAATCACACGAACAAGCGCCGACAGCTCTAACATACAAGCACACGAATCCCACGAAACGTCTCCTGTCTCATTCGTCACTCGTAACTCGTCACTTCTCACTCGTCAATTTCCGTATTACACTCCCAACTAACCTAGGAAATGTCTTACACGAATCTTGTTTACCACATCGTATTCGGGACGAAGGATCGGGCGCCGCTGATCTCGCCCGCGTGGGAGCATGATCTGTACAGGTATTTCGCGGGAACCGTAAAGAATCACAAAGGCGAACTGATCGAGATAAACGGCACGGCGGACCACATCCACTTGCTCGTGCGCCTTTTGCCCGCGACAGCGATCGCCGATTTCCTTCGCGAGCTGAAATCCGTTTCCTCGAAATGGATCCGGCGCAACCACGAGCCCAAATTTACCTGGCAGCGCCGGTACGGAGCATTCTCGGTTAGCGAATCCGACCAGCGCGAGATCCGCGACTACGTCCGCGATCAAAAGAGTCACCATTCACGCCGCTCCTTCGACTCCGAATACAAAAGCATCCTCCGAAGTCATAGCATAGAATTTGACGAACGTTATCTCTGGGATTGAGTAACGGATCGATTCCAAAGGCTTTTCGGAAGGAAGCTCGGACAGCACGGGAGACACTGAGGAAGATCGTGTTCCCATCAGGGCACTTAAATGTGATTTGGTTACGAACCGGGTTGGTCTTCTTTTCCGCGGAGGAGGTCTTCGATATCCTCGCGTCGGGCTGCCATCGAGCCGGCGGGCGAGCGCGTCGAAGGATCCGTTGATTTGAATATAGATTTTGCTGTAAAGGGAAGTTTGGGCGTGTCGTTCTTCGCCCGGCGTCGAAACTGCCTGGCGATAAGCGTAAACGCCAAGGTGCCGGCTGCGAGGACAACCAGGAAGATTAGAATACCGGACTGCTCCATAGGTTCGGCTTCCGCTAAAAGCCACTGATCCGTGTCATCTCGGTGTGAACCCGTGGTTTCAATTCACACACGACTACATCAACTGAAACTTACTTCGGCGTTCTTCCAAACCTGCTTGTCGAGCGGGTTCGTCGTCCGCACTTTGAAACTCGCTATCGCGTCGGCCTCATTCTCGTAGGTTTCGAATACCGTGAGCAGTTTTGTCAGCGTCATCAACTCTTCGACGCTCTGGGTCAAGTTGAGCAACTTTACTTCGCCATCGTTTGTTTGGAGGGTTGTAAATGCCGCAATGATCTCGCCCATGCCGCTCGAATCGATCTTCGTTACCTTGCCAAGGTTCAGCAGGATCTTCTTCTCGCCCGCCGCGACCAGGTCCTTTATCGTCGTGTGCAGATACGCGTTCTCTTCGCCAAGCTTGATACCGCCGGCCAGATCCAGGATCATGACGCCGTCCTGACGTCGCTTGCTGATGATCAGTGTGCTCATCTTCGATTCTCCGAATTATTGAAGCTGTAAACGTCAGACAAGGCGGGCGGTGTCCCGTGGTGATCTGAGAAGAGTGAGCTTTGGACTCTATGGGCTAAAGGTTATTACCCGGTTGACTATATGTCAAATACGAAATATATTGCGTATGTAGCATATACCGGATGTGCAATATAAATAGTAGCTTGCAACTAGCAATAATCGGCAAGCGAGGCGAATAGTTATGGACCATAAGATCACGTTCAAAATCGAAGAAGTACTAAAGCGGCGCGAACAGTCACTCTACTGGTTGTCGCGGACAACAGGGATCAGCTATACGACGCTGTGGCGTCTGACGAAGGACAGGGCATTGGGGATGAACTTCGCGACGCTGGAAAAGATGTGCATCGCGCTCGACTGCCGGCCCGGGGATCTCATGGAGCTCGATCCGGATAAAAAAGAAAGACCCAAGACTCGAGGTATACCTGCGCGGGCGTCCCGCCGAGCCTCATCACTTTTATGACCAAGATCAAAGTAATCAAACGCATCGACGCCGGCGTCGTAAAACCGCCGGTGTCGAAAAAGGCGAAGAATGAGAAGCCTAAGAAGCAACGAAGCCTCGAAGGGACCGTCAAAGACTGGATAACCGAGCGCCGCGAAAACGACGACGCCGAAACCCGCGAACGCAGTTCACAACTCGACGCATGGAACCCCGACCTCACGCCTAACGAATCCCCGGTTTAGATTTGCTACTACGAATTGCTTTGCGATTCCGATTGAGTGCGTCGCACTCAGTCCAACTCGACCGGCGCTCGGACAACGAAACTACCATTTAAGAACCGGCACTGGATTCAGCGGATGTCTCAGCGTCCAACTGCATGCGTGTCGGAGGAGTTCGCGGTGAAAACCCTTGTTCGGGAAGTGTTGTTTGACCTCGCGCACATATTCGGCCGGAATTCCGCATTTGAAGATGCCGAGTGAGAAATCGACGAGGTCGCCGCGTCGGAATACTTCGACGAGAGTGTTGTCATTCACCTCACGGATGCGATGGTGGAGGTCGATCATGGTCGAGATCTCATCACACCAGGCATCTTTTCCGGAATTCACGAGATAGTCGTTTGCAAGTGCGATCGATGGCGTCAGGTAGTCAAACGTATCGGCTGACCAGATGCCGAGATCGTGAAAGCATCCGGCGATGACGATCTTTTCTTTTTGTTCGGCGTCGAGATCACCTTGCGCGAAACAAAAATTCACCATTCGATAGACATGATTCCGGTAGCCGGTGAGTTCGTCGGTCGAGAGGAGTTCGTCGATCAGCGGGATTGTTGTTTCGATGTATCTCACGTTTGTCCTATTTAGGTATTTCGTAGTTCCGGTTTAAAAGTAAAACCACTAAGCGCACGCGGTCATAACTGGAGGCTTCCGTGTTCTTTTCTTTTCCGTGCGTTCCGTGTGTTCTGTGGTTAGAAAGGTCGCGAACCATTTGACCACGAAATCACACGAACAAACGCGGACAGCTTTAACATACAAATACACGACACACCGCGAAACGAAAGCCGAGCAGGAAATTGCCTAATGACACGAAAAGAAATCAAGCCGACCCGCACGGAGCGGGTTGGCTTGATCGCCCTAAAGCTTTGGTTAATTCCCGGATGCCGCCGAAGTCTCAGTCGGAACGCGTTCATTGATCCAAGCCTGGATATCAGCCATCACTTTTTCCTTGTCGATATCGTTGAGCAGGTCGTGATAGTGGTCCGGGTAAACTTTAAGAGTCTTGTCGGTCGACGCCGCTAGCTCAAAAAACTTCTCGCTTCCCGCCGGGCGTGTGGCGTTGTCAGCTTTACCATGAATGATCAGGACCGGGACAGTGAACTTCGGAAAGTTCGTCGTCAGGCGATCTGCGGCCTTGAGCATTTCCGAAGCGGTTTCCGCCGGCTGCGATTCTTTTGCGATCAGCGGATCATTGTTCATCCGCTCGACCGCCGCCGGATCGCGCGAAAAGTCTGCGTTGTTCAATGAAAAGACATGCAAATGCGGCGCAAGTTTGCTAACGCCTTCAAGCGCGAGCTGGACGAGGTGGGGCAAACCGACGTCATACGCAAAGCTTTCGCAGATAAGCCCGGCGATCTCGGATTGATGTTCGAACACATACGAGGTCGCGATCACTCCACCGGCACTGTGCCCGAGCATATAAATTGGCAGGCCCGGATTTTCCGTTCGTGCGATGTTGACGAGCTTATCGACATCGCCAAGATAATCCGAAAAGTTCTCGACATAGAATCTCTCGCCCTCGGACTTTCCACGCCCGCGCAGGTCGAGTGCGTACGATGCAAGACCGTTCGCGGAAAATTGCTCGCCCGGCCATTCCATGTAACCGCTGTGAGCGTTAAAGCCATGGACCAGGATCATTACGCCTCGGGCCGTGCCCTTCGCGGGCCACGATCTCGTCGCGATCTTCAATCCGCCTACACCTTCAAAAGTTCCTTCGTTCATCGATAGTTACTCCTTGTTGATACTAAATTAGGGAAATAATAGCCGTAAGGAAGGCTTACAAATCGTGAGGATATTGTTTGCCGGCAGGGGCGGCCGGCCTTAGATCTGGATTGTAGAAATAAGTTACCGACACACAAAGAAATTTGCAAATTAGGTGTGTTCGTTGTTGGTTGTTCGTGGTTGGTTGTTCGTGGTTCGTGGTTCGGAAATAGCAGGTATCAAGAGACATGTGTACGGCCGCAAGGATAGAGTGCTTGGCCAGTGCGACAAACGACGAACAACGAACCACGAACAACGATCGACGCACAACGATCGACAATCTCCACCGGAACATTCTTCACAGCCATTCGTAACCCACATCAGCTGTTCCTCCAATATCCATTTCTAAAGGAGTTGATCATGACACCTGCGAAACGTGTCGGACGGATCATCGGCGTGCTACTGCTGTTGCAGCTCGTCGGATTCATCCTGCCTTTTGTCCTGCTTCATCCGTTGATGAGCGCCGATTACTTCACGAACGCGGCGAGTCATTCATTTCAGATTAAAGCGGCAGTGCTCCTATTCTTTGCGAACGGAGCGCTGACGATTGGGATCTCGATATTGGCGTGGCCGGTATTTCGGCACTACAGCGAACCGATGGCGATGTGGCTGATCGTCCTCAGTCTGATCATGTTCGTGCTGCAGGCGGTCGATAACGTTCATATCATGTCGATGCTTTCGCTAAGCCAACAATACGTTGACGCTGGTGGTGTCTCGAGCGAGCTCTATACGGCTCTTGCGACGGTTGTGCGAATGGCAAGAAGGTGGGCACATTACCCGGAACTGTTCGCGATCGATTTCTGGATAATGCTATTCGGCGCGATTCTGTTACGTTTCCGTTTGGTTCCGCGTGCCCTCGCTGTGTTTGGACTGCTCACGGTGACGCTTCACTTTTTCGCCGTGCCGCTCCCCGGATTTCTCGGTTACGGCATCAACACCACTCTCGGTGTGCCGATGGCTTTCGGGCTGCTCGCGAATGCGGTGTGGTTGATGGTGAGAGGATTCGGACCAACTGGGAACTGTGAAACTATGAGCTATGAACTATGAACGGGGAGCGATGCCCAATGGACGGTGGATAATTCATAGTTCATAGCTCACAGTTCACAGTTAGCTTCCAGGAGACGGGTATGAAATTTACGATCGACGAACTTTTAGTGAAGCTGCCGCTTGCTGCGACCGAAAAATGGAAAGGTGGAGTTTGGGATCTCGAGCCGTTTGAGAAGAACGGTGTCAAGCTCATCTTCTTTTCGCCGCATGGTACCGACTACCAAACGTTTCACGAAGAGGATGAGTTTTACTTTATCGCTCGAGGGAAGGGCAAACTTGTTATCGGCGAAGATACTTTCGATTTTATTGCCGGTGATGTGTTCTTTGTCGCGGCTAAGGTACCGCATCATTTCGAGGAGTTCAGCGTCGACTTTGCGACGTGGGCGGTGTTCTTTAGTAAATAGAGACGAGTGACGAGTGACGAGTGCAGGGCGGTTGAGAAGGGTGCGGCGAACTTCATGTGATGGCATGCATTCAAACTTGTCACTTGTCACTTGTCACTTGT
>JANMUW010000356.1:0-2999 GCA_031392105.1 Acidobacteriota bacterium
CCAGAACGTGGAAGGTCCCGCCATCACGGAAAACATCCGACGTTTGGCGATCGAGAAAATGTTGATCTCCCAACAGCGACGCGATCATTACGCCCGCTGTTTGAGCTGAGAAATGCTCGCGGAATTCCGAGATCAGGCGGCGGCGCTGTTCGTAGATCCAGGCCATCGGCAAGAAGACACGCTCGTCCCCGAGATTCTCGATCAGCACTGCGCTTTTGACCGAAGCTGTCGCGTCGATTCCCTGCTGATCGAGGAGCTTGACGCGTGAGGCGACGCCGGGATTCTGGAACGCCTCCTCGCGTTCGAGCCGGCAAAAGATCCTCAATCGCGATCCGTAACCGAGATCCAGTTCATCAAGTTCTGCAGAATCGGGGCGATCTTCGACCGGAAGAAATATCCGGATCTTTCCCGACACTGCGAAAGCAGTGTTTTTAAAGCTGAGCTTTTCCACCCGCAAGACCAAAAAGCTCCCTTCATATGCAGGTTCGGGAAGACCAACCAGGACACCCTCAATTTCGACCGGCTCACCCGACTGTATTCGTCCTTCGTCGTAGATTCGCTTGAGCCGATTCCCAGACACGCCGGCGATCGCCATTTCGTAACTCAGGAAACCGAGAAAGAGAAAGATAAGAGGAACGAGAAGCAAGGCCGTTTGCCTCCAGATAAAGCAGATCGTCCCCGCTGCTAAAAAACCTGTCAGCGAAAAAAGGAATCCGACGTCATAGAGATACCCGGCCACGATTCCGATGGCGAAACAGATCGCGATCCAGAGCAGAGGATATCGGCTGAAACTTTGTGGGAAAGTTGTTCCGGACATTCTGGGAGATTATTCCGTCCTGATAAATTGCCTCCATGACAAAAAGCGTTTCTCGCTAACGCCTTCGACAAGAAGGACGTGCTCGACTTTACGGAATGGCCCGTAACGCTCGCGGTGCCCGATGATTCTTTCGGCAAGCGCCGGCCCGACCTGAGGAAGTTTTTGCAGGTCGTTCGTGTCGGCAGTGTTTAGGTTAATTACAAAAGGGGCGGGCGAATCGTAGCTCTCTTTGTGAAACTTCGTCGCGGATCTTCGGGATGTACAGCTCGAAACGATCGACGATCCGACGATAAAAGACAAAAAGAAAACGGCGAAAGTTTTTGGGAGATTCGACGTACGCATTTTCGCGCTCGACTTGTGTGCAAAATGCTAAAACTCTCGATATTACAAAGTCTTGAACAAATTAATTCTGTGGAAACACCACCTTTTTCCACAGAAATTGTGGAAAACAATTGACCGAACGGTGAGCGATGAACCGTGAATGATAAAAGCTCCCCCGCCCACGTAATTCATAGTCCATAATTCATCTCAACCTTAATTCCGGCATTACGCGGATGTTCGCTCGGAACGCACGACAGCGCATTCGAGATCGTCGGTCTTTACTGGCAGCCGGTCAACGGTTCCGCTAAATCTGACATCTGACCTGCTGTCATATCTCTTTCCCGAATTTTAGCAGATAAGTACAGGCGGCGAAATTCCTTGGGCAATTTGCTAGAATCAGGCAGATTTTACTATGCACCACACTTGGAAACTATTGCTGATCCTGGCACCGTTACTACTGTTCACCAGTGCGAAATCTCAGCGGCTTGACGATGTCTTGGCAACATCGACAAAAAAGACGTTCACCGCCGCGAACCTTTCGCCACAGGCTCAGAAACTTTATCTCGAACAGCGCAAACGCATCGCCGGGGTTCGCACCGAACTTCTGGAACAACTCATTGCAAATGAGGTGCTGGAACTCGAAGCAAAAGCGCTCAGCTCTACGCCGGAAAAGCTTCTGGTCGGTCAGCGTGGAAAAGCGGCGCAGCCTACGGCGGCCGAGATCCAGAAAGTCTACAACGCGAATACGGCAGCGCTAGGTGGACGACCACTCGAAGCCGTGCGGGAACAGATCGTGGATTATCTACTGCATGACGCCGAACAAAAAGCGATCAATGCCTATGTTCAAACCCTTCGCACCAAATACAAAGTCACAACGGGCCGGGACGTCAACGCGATCGGATTGGTTCCGTCTGAGGCTCTCGCGACGCTGGGCGCACGGGCGATCACGCTGGCTGAATTTGAGAAGACCAACAAGGTCGTACTGAACGATACCGAGATCGAGATCTTTGACGGCCTCAAGGGCGACCTCGAGGCGTCCGTCTTTGCCGAGCTTGCAAACGAGGAGGCAAAGTTACGAAATCTCGATGCCGGTGCATTTATCGCCACCGAAATCACCGATAAGCTGCGACAATTTACGGACGAAGAAAAATGGGCAGTCGAGACGGCGTTGATGAAGCGGCTGTTCACCAAGTACAACGTAAAGCTCCTGCTTCGCGAGCCGACCCCCATCGTTCAGAATATTCTAATCGAAGCTGACGATCCGCAAAACGGCAACGCTTCGGCACCTGTTACGGTTGTTATGTTCACCGACTTTCAGTGCCCCGCGTGCTCGGGTGCTCATCCGGTTCTGAAACGGACGCTTGCAGAGTACGGTGCGAAGATACGCTTTGTTGTCCGCGACTTTCCGCTTGAGAATATTCACGAGAACGCCTTCCAGGCTGCGCTCGCCGCAAACGCCGCGCGAGCCCAGGGTAAGTTCTGGGAATATGCCGAAGTTTTGTATCGGAATCAAGAGGCCCTCGATAGGGCATCGCTTATTAAGTACGCGGCGGAACTCGGTTTGAATGGAAAACAATTTGAGTTAGACTTTAGCGACGCTCGAACCCAGGCAGAGGTGAGAAAAGACCAGGCTGATGGCCGTGGATTCGGGGTCAGCGGAACGCCGACAATATTCGTAAACGGAATCAAAGTTCAAAGACTCTCTGCAGAAGCCGTCCGAAGAGCTATCGACAGTGCACTTTCAAAATAACGTATGCGATCCAGCTTTATTCTCGCTATTTTTTTGCTTTTGGCTTCGTGTGGAAGCTCACCCAAGCCGACCGATCCATCCACACCAAACCCGAACATAAATAAAGGTTCG
>JANMUW010000384.1:0-15603 GCA_031392105.1 Acidobacteriota bacterium
GTTCCGCTCCGGCCAGGACCTCGGCGAAGTACACAGAGCGGTGGCTCATTTCCATGACACTCATGCCGGTCCCGCCGATCGACAAAAGCTCCTCGCGAGCCCGCTCTAACACTGGGAGCGGCATCGTCGAGGGCCCTGAGCTGAAATTGTAAATTCGTTCCACGTTCGCAGTTTTGACAACAGGCATTTATTTGAAAAATTTAAGTTAGCACACCGTACCGGGAAGTTGAATTCCGCGGGTCAGGACCTAGGCCGATATGCCCATACGGTCGCTTCAAATTTATTCGCGTTTCGGGTTAGAATGGTGAAAATTGATAAACGCTTCTTGCGTAAAAAGCATCTCAAGAGTCGGTTTTGACGCTATTCACCGTCCTCGGAGGGACACAACAATGTTTCGAAAAAATTATCTCAGCGTATTTTTAACAGCACTCGTACTCTTGGTCGCCGGCACTTCTGCACTGGCGCAGGTCGACCCGGTTCGCGGTGTCGTGAAGCTCCAGAAGGTAGACGGTACGACCGCTCCCGTAGCAAATGCGACCGTTGAAGCTTTTCGCACCGATATCGATAAAGGCAAAATGTCCCCAGCGACGACCAATAAGAGAGGCGAGTTTAACTTCATCGGCTTTCCCCTGGGACAGCGATTTGTGCTTTCCGTAAGCGGCCCCGGAATAACGCCGCGAATTCAAACCGACATAAAGGGCGGCATGGTCAACGTCGAGTTTATCGTCAACGAGGGTGATGGCCGCAAACTCACCGAGGTGGAGGTTAGGCAGGCGGCCAAATCATCATCAGCCACACCGACTGGCGGAATGTCGGATGCCGAGAAGAAACAGATAGCCGACTTGGAGGCGAAGAACGCCGAGATAACCAAGAAGAATGAGAAGTTGAAAACGGACGACGAAACTGCACGTCGCGCTAACACGGAAGGCCGTGCCGCCCTCGAAGCAAAAAATTGGGATCTCGCGATCACAAAATTTGACGAAGGTATCACTGCGGTACCTGATTATATCGGGAGCACACCCATCCTGCTCGCCGGAAAGATCATCGCCCTTAAGAGTCGCGGCTTTGACCTCTATCTCCAAGGGGCAAGGTCTGCTGAAGCGCCTTTAAAAATTGCGAAGTATAACGCAGCGAAGAAAGAGTGGAGTGATGCCGTAGCTGCCTTCGGCCAAGCGATGGACGTCGTGAAAAAAGCACCGGCCGCGACTGATCCGAAAGACCAGCAGGTACGGCAATCGCTGATGACAGACCTCTACGTGAACACGATCGAGGTTCTTCGGCTGATGGCAGTTTCACAGGTCGATACGACTCGGACCGCCGAGGCCGAGACGGTGATCAAAGAGTATCTTGCTCAAGAGATCGATCCTGTGAAGAAGTCCAAGATGCAGGCAACGCTCGGCGACATCATGCGCTCAGCAGGAGAATTCGATAAAGCGGCTGCGGCATATAAAGCCGTTCTGGAAGCGGCCCCGGATAACAACGAGGTCATGGCGTCGCTCGGCTTGTCGCTTGTCGCTAAGGCGATGTTGGTCGATCCTCCGAGTCGCGATGACCTGCAGGAAGGTCTGAATTACATGCAGAAATACGCGGACACGGTCGCGATCCTCCCGACCGATAGTCCGACTGTCCAGGAATTCAAAAAGAGCGTGAAGGATACGGTCGAGTATTTAAAGACTGAGCAGAAGCTAAAAGCGCAGCCGACGAAAGCTGCTCCGAAAAAGAGGGGTTAGTCATTTGAATTAGATGATTTCAAGCCGTGCTTGGTAGAATTTGACCCAGCACGGCCTTTTTATGGACATACAAATACGCAAATCCACACCGGCCGAAGTTCCTGCTATCGTGCGCCTGATGCGTGACTTTGCTGAGTATGAAAATCTCGGCGACTACTGCGAGATCACGGAGGAACGCCTCTTCGACGTAATGTTCGGTGATGCAGCTTTTGTCGAAGGCCTCGTCGCATTCCATGACAATTCGCCGGTCGCCTACGCCATGTTTTATCCGTGCTTCGC
Source organism: Acidobacteriota bacterium (assembly GCA_031392105.1). Lineage (GTDB taxonomy): Bacteria > Acidobacteriota > Blastocatellia > Pyrinomonadales > Pyrinomonadaceae > OLB17. The sequence goes on from JANMUW010000384.1 coordinate 2,010, forward strand.
GAGCTTTCGCGGTCAATGCGGTTATTTTCTCGAGGACATTTTTGTCGCCGAAGATTTCCGCAGGCATGGTCTCGGTGAGGCGATGGTTAAGATAATCGCCAAGCTTGCCAAACAGCGCGGGTATGAGCGGATCGATTTTCAGGTGCTTGAATGGAACGCTCCTGCCGTTAACTTCTATGAAAAACTCGGAGCCATCCGAGATGATTCCGAGCGGCATTTCAAATTCATCGACAATTCATTTAATTCACTGGTTTCCTAGGTTAGGGCGAGTCGACCGCTCGCCCGATCCTGAGGTTGTTGTCACAAATACAAAGCCACCGGTGTTTTCATTCCGTAACGCATTTAATGCAAATTAAATAATATTGTTGTCGGAGGTTTGTTTATGTCGAGAGGTTTGGCTTTCCGCTTTTTCAGCTTTGTATTTGTGATCTTCGTTATTGGCTCGTATGTGATCGTCGCTCAGAATGTTATTACCGGTGACTGGCGCGGCGATACTAAAGACGAGAACCCGGACAAGATCCAGCTTAATTTTGAGATCCGCACCGAGAAAGGTGGACGAAATAACCACGGATCCAGCTTCGCCTATTCGGACCTTCAGGGACTGTCGCGAGAGCAGGCGCAGAATGGCCGTGTGAGCTTCGGCCTGGTTCGCGAAGCCGGAACGATCCAGTGCGAAGGTTCGTTCACGAACGGAAAAGGCTCGGGTACGTTTCGCTTCACACCGAATTATTCGTTTGCCGACGCGATGAAGTCGCGCGGCTTCGATTTCGCGAAATCCTCGAAGCACGGTTCCATCGATCTCGATATGAGATTGTTTACTGCGACCACACTTAACGTGACGACCGCATTCGCAGATGATCTGAAATCTGCGAACTTCGGACCGCTCGACGTCGACGATCTTTTCAAGGCCGTGATCTTCAAGATCACCCCGCAGTACATGGCCGAAATGAAGGCAACGGGTTTTCCGGATCTTGGTATGGAAGAGCTGGTCAAGGGCCGCATCTTCAAGATCGATGCCGATTATGTAAAGCAGGTCCATGACATGGGCTTTGCGTCGCAGGACTTTGAGGGTCTGGTCAAGTTTCGGATCTTCAAAGTGACGCCCGAATTTCTGAATGAGCTGAAGACCGAGGGAATCTCAAATCTCTCGTCCGAGGACATCGTAAAATTCCGTATCTTCAAGATCGATCCGCAATTCATCCGCGAAGCACGAACAGCCGAGCCTAATATCACGGTAGAGGAACTCGTTCAGATGAAGATCGGCGTGCGACGACGAAGCCGGTAACCCGGCATCCCCCCAATCAAGCAAGGATTCCAGTAATCGGGCCGGAGCGATTCCGGCCCGCGGGCTCCCGCGTCTCAAAAACTGCAGAACGAAGAATAAGGAGTTGTTATGTTGTACCTTTTTCAGAGAATTTTCGTTGTAGTTTTCATGTTGGCGGCCGCAGTATTTGCCCAACCCGACAAGGAGCGACAAGGAATCGCCCTAAACAATCAGGGCGTCACTCAATTTCAAAAACGCGAGTACGAGGAGGCGCTCAAGACCTTCAATCACTCCGTCGAGATCTTTCCAGCCAATGCCATCGTCCACCGCAATCTTGGCTATCTTTATCTGGAACTCAAGGACCTGGCACGAGCAGAAGCCGCATTCAGAGAAGCGATCAGGATCGAGCCCGAACATGGCGTCACTTATAACCAACTCGGCACCGTACTGATGGATGCGAATCGCCCTAAGGAAGGTCTGGAGATGCTCCTCAAGGCGGGAGCGTTGGCGCCGGATGACGCGATGATATTAATGAACATCGGCAATGCCCGGATCGCCTTAAAGGATTACCGGGGTGCGATCGCGACTCTCCAGAGGGCAAGATCCATCGCACCGCAGCACGTTGGGATCAGGGTCAGCCTGGGCTACGCGTACGCAATGCGAAGGAAGTTCGATCTTGCTATTGCTGAAGCGCGATATGCTGCTCAAATAGATCCGAAGGACGAAAGTGCTCAATTCCTTCTCGGAAACCTTTACGTCGCGAAACATGATAAGGAGGCAGCCTTGGCACAGCATCGGACCGTCTCCGCCCTGAATCCCGAGTTGGCCCGAACACTATTTCAGGTGATCTATAGCGACATGATACTGGTGGTGCCGCCGAACGCCCTCGGCCCTAAATGACGGAAAGTCAGTCGTGTATCTCAGTCGATCTGACGACGATAATGTTCGAATAAAGGAAATAGTGCGAAAAGAGTAATGCGATAGGCTGGGTTCTCCGGCCTTTTTCTTGTTTGCGACGCGGAATGCAGGCCATATTGGAATTGTTTTTAAATTAGAGAAGTCCCTCCGTTTCCCTTGTTGTTCCACACCCCGCACCCAAAATCCGTATGAAATATCTTCTCGTTATCACCCTTCTCTTTATTGGAGTCTCAAACGCGGCAGCGACAGTTTACGAGGTCAAGCCGAACACGGCTATGGATACGATCGGCGAAGTCCCCTGGGCTACCCTGCAGCCCGGCGACACGGTTCTTATCCACTGGCGTGCGACGGCCTACGCGGAAAAGTGGGTGATCGGACGTAGCGGTACATCTACACTTCCCATCACGGTACGCGGCGTTCCGGGCCCTAACGGAGAACTTCCAGTGATCGACGGACGCAACGCAACCACACCGCCGGGACTAAACTTTTGGAGCGAGAATCGTGGCGTGATTAAGATAGGTGGATCGAGTGTGCCGGCGAGTACATTCGCGAATTTCATCGTCCTCGAGAATCTGGAGATCCGCAGCGGTCACCCGAGCTACAGCTTTACAAATGATTCGGGAGGCGTCGAGACGTATTCGACATCGGCGTCGTCGATCTTCGTCGAGCGCGGTGAGAATATAACAGTTCGAAATTGCCGAATTCACGACAGCGCGAACGGATTCTTCGTCGCTTCCGGTGACGATGGTGTTTCGCGGAATATCCTTGTCGAGGGGAATTACATTTTTGGGAACGGCGTTACCGGGAGCATCTTTCAACACAACAACTACACTGCGGCCGTCAACATCACGTTTCAGTACAACCGATTTGGCCCGCCGCGAGCGGGTGCACCCGGAGTGAATCTTAAAGATCGATCCGCGGGCCTCGTCGTCCGGTACAACTGGATCGAAGGTGGGAATCGAAATCTTGATCTCGTAGACGGCGAAGACAGCGCGATAATCCGCAATGCACCCGAATATCGAAAAACATTTGTTTACGGAAATGTTTTGATCAAGCAGGACGGAGGAAACAATCAGGCCGTCCACTACGGCGGCGACAGTGGAACAATTGCCGATTACCGGAAAGGAAAACTCTATTTCTACAACAACACTCTCTACTCGATCCGAGCAGGTACGACTGTCGTGATGCGGTTATCGACGAATGAAGAGCAGTGCGACGCGCGGAATAACATCCTTTTCAACACGGCGGCCGGAACAAGTCTCGCGCTGCTGGCGGAGTCCGGAATACTCACGGTCGCGAACAACTGGGCAAAGACTGGTTGGCGAAATTCCCACGAAGGCGCATTCGACGGGAGCGTTGCGGGCGGAACGACGATGCTTACCGGGAGCACGCCCGGCTTTGCTGACCCGACAACGCAGGATTTCCGCTTGCTTATCACGTCGGGGGCAATTAACGCCGGTACAACCCTACATTCCGATGTTCTAACAGATAATGATCTTCGTCGTCATTACGTGAGACATCAGTCTAGCGAACCACGACCCTTGAATTCCGCGATCGATATCGGCGCCTTTGAATATTCTGCCGCCGCTCCGATGCAGATAAACACGGCGACCCTTCCGAACGCCGCACGCTTTCGTTATTACCACCAGACTCTGGCCGCCTCGGGCGGATCGGGCTCGTACGTTTGGTCCGTCTCATCCGGACCGCTTCCGGCGGGACTAATTTTGGATCAGGCCGGCGGCGTTATTCGCGGACGGGCCCGATTGAAGGGAAGCTACACCTTCACGCTGACAGTTCAAGACCCCCAAAACGCTGCAGCTACGGCATCTCAGTCGTTTACAATCAATATCCTTCTGCACAATCCGGTTTAAACACTTTGCCCCCCGGACGGCCGGACAGTTAGAATAAAGTCCAAGAGGTACTTCGAGGGGTTATGAAGAAGAGGGTGTTGATCGTCGAGGATTACGAAGATACTCGAGTGTTATTGAAGTTTATGATCGAGAAGCTCGGTTACTCGGTAATCGAGGCTTCAGGTCCGTACGAAGCGATCGACAAAGCCGCCGAGTTCTTGCCCGACCTCATCCTGATGGACATCGGCATGCCGCTGTTGGACGGACTGTCCGTCGCCCAGCTTATTCACGACAGGAAAACGAATCGTCTCGTTCCCATAATCGCGGTGACGGCCTTCAGCGACATCAAGGCGGAAGCGTTGAAGGCGGGTTGCGCCGATGTGATCTACAAGCCCGTTCAGGCTGATAAGCTCAGAGAGATGTTGGAACAATACGCGGCCTGAAAGTTCAAGGTTCGTCTCAGAGCGCGCGATCCATCGCGTTGGTTCAGAGTGAGCGGTTCATCGCATTTCTGAAACGCGCTAAAGGCTGCGGTCTAAGCTCACTCAAACTGTTTTCGAAATTCCTCAAAAGTCTCGCGCAGCAACGCGAATTCGGTGCGAAGCTTTTCAACTTCCGTTTCAAGACTTTCTATCCGATCATTCTTTGCGCCGGACGGCACACCGGAGCTTTCACGAATTATCGGAGCCGCCTGTTGTTGCACCTCGCCACATAGTAAGTGGGCGTATCGGGCTTCCTTTTGCCCGGGCTGCCTTTCCAGCCTCGAGACAAGCGCATCGTCGCGACGCGCTAGGCTGTCCAACGTTTCCTGAACTTCGCCGATTCCTGAAAACTCGTGGAGTCTGCCTGTTCGCTCACGCAATTCGCCAAGCGTTTGAGGTCCCCGCAGCAGTAGCACCGCAACGATCGCGACACCCGCTTCATCGAGCTCATAGACGCTCGGGAGCATGTGTTTGTATTTCACCGCCCGGCTGTTGCTCCCGTAAAAGAGATAGACAAGATTCTTGTCGCGCAAAGAATCGACGGCTCCTGTGATAGTCGTCTCATCATAGGCGACGACCGGATCGCGATTGCTTTTTTGATTGCACGCCGCCGTCAATGCGTTCAGCGTTAGAGGATAGTATTCGGGCGTAGTGAGTTGTTTCTCTACGAGGCTGCCAAGTACGCGGGCCTCGACGTCGGTGAGTATATCGAGCATAAGTTGCCGAATAGCTTAATACATTTTCCGGCGGCGTTCCCATTGAATTACAATTTTCCTGTGAACGTACTCGTAGCCCGCACTGCGGAAGAGATCGACGCTGTGTATAAGCGCCTGTGCGCAGCCGAGGCGCTTGGGTGCGATACGGAAACATCATCGCTCAATCCCAAATACGGCAAGATCTTTTCGATCCAATTCTCTGATGGCGATCTCAATGTGCTCGTGCCTTTGAGCGAAGGAGTGGACCTGGGAAAACTGGCGACAATCCTCGCCGATCCTTCGGTGACGAAGATCTTTCACAACGCGAAATTCGATCTTGAGTTCCTATCGGCAGAAGGTATTGAGGTCAACGGCTTGTTCGACACCATGATCGCCGAAAAGGTTCTGACGCGGGGGGCAAGCCAATCGGCTTCGCTTGCCGAGACGCTGTATCGATATTTCGCCGTCGATCTCGATAAATCTCATCGGGCGAAATTCAACCGATCGTGGGATGGTATTTGGACTGAAGACTTGGTGAACTATGCGCTCTCCGATGTAGTGCATCTCCCGGCGTTGATGCGCGAGCAGCGCGGATGGATGGAAAAGCTTGGGTTGAATGAAGAATACAAAGTGCAGATCGCCAAGCTAGATGCTGATTGAGTTCTCAGAGTTTGCAGTGTTGTCTGAATCGGAGCCGAGCGACCAAACGAGAGAAACTAACGCCGAAAACTCTGTAACTCTGTAACTCTGTAACTCTGCCAACTCTGTAACTCTGCAACTCTGCCAACTCTGAAACCTGGAACCCTTACCACCGGTGATACGCCGGATGACCTTCCTTGACCGCAACAAAAGTTCCGCGGCACGTATCGCAAACCTTTCCGCCGGCGATAAGTTCCGCCTCGACGGTCGCACGTTCATCGGTAGATTCGATAACTCGAGCTTTTAGCGTGATCGGGCCGTCGACTGGAGTCGGCCGCAGAAGCTTGACGTGAAAATCTGCCGTCACCGTACACGGCGCCTCATCCTCTCCTCGCTTTTTCATCAGGTGATAAGCCGCCGCCCAATTCGAGTGACAATCCAGCAGAGCTCCGATTATTCCGCCGTTCAGAATACCGGGAAACGCCTGGTGATACGCCTCGGCGTGCCATTCTGCGACAAACTCATCGCCATCGGCAAAGCTTCTGATCTTGAGCCCCTTCTCGTTCTTCGGTCCACAGCCAAAGCAAATCCCATCCGGCGAGTAAGTTTCTTGTAGTGATTTCATAAAGAAGTGACGGGTGGCGAGTGACGAGGGACGAGTGAACGCCGACCGGCCAGTCTGGCGTTCGTTGTCACTTCTTCACCCCTACTGCATTATCAACTCCGACCTGACACTTGTCACTCGTCACTTGTCACTTGTCACTTTCTGCCGTAAATTTATTCCGCTTCTCTCGAATCCTCGAAAAACATATGCTGACGATTCTCGCCATCGGCTTTCTCGTCTGGCTCGTTCTCGGTTATTTCGGTTCGGGGCGCTGGATCGCGTGGCAATTCTTCCTGGACGACCAGCGCCCGACGCCGGCTCACGAACTCAGTGACGGTGAAGACTATGTGCCGACGCGCCCTTTCTATCTGTTCGGGCAGCACTTTTCAGCGATCGCCGCTGCGGGTCCAATAGCCGGGCCGATCATCGCGTGTTTAGCGTTCGGTTGGTTGCCGTGTCTTATTTGGATCGCACTCGGAGTTGTACTGATCGGAGCGGTCCACGATTTCTCAACTCTCACCGCGTCACTCCGCCACAGCGCAAAAAGCGTCGCTGAGATCACGCGAGATCAACTCGGCCTAGGCGCGGGACGCGCCATGATGGTGTTCATCTGGATCGCCCTCGTTTACGTGACCGTCGCCTTTACAGATATCACGGCCGGTACATTTGTGGCTGGCGATGAAGCCCTTGCAGGCGAGACTCGATTTAATCCCGGCGGTGCGGTGGCGCTTGCGAGCGTTTTATATCTAGGTCTTTCGATCTTGCTTGGTTTAGTCGAGCGATTTTTAAGGCCCCCTCTCTGGCTCGCGACGATCATCTTTGTACCGGCGACATTCGCTCTTTCGTACGTCGGAACTCAGTACTCGCATCTTCTAAGTTTCGGCCATCAAACGTGGGCGATCGTGATATTGGTTTACTGCGTCGCCGCTTCACTGTTGCCTGTCTGGGCGTTGCTCCAGCCGCGGGGTTATCTCGGCGGATTCGTCCTGTATTCGGCGATCATCGTCGGCGTCATCGGAATTTTCTTTGGCGGATATTCGATCCAGCAGCCGGCATTCAAATCTTTCGACGTCGGCGGAATGACGGGAATGTTGTTCCCGTTTCTTTTTGTCACCATCGCATGCGGAGCATGCTCGGGATTTCACGGACTGGTGTGCTCCGGAACGACTTCGAAGCAAATCGACAAGGAATCGCACGCACAATCAGTCGGCTACGGCGGAATGCTTGCAGAAGGATTTGTCGCGTTCATCGCGCTCGTGACGGTGATGATCGCTGCAAGCGATTCTCTCGTCGGCCCCGATGGCAAATTTCTATCTGCCGGCAAGATCTACGGCAACGGAATCGGAAATTTTCTTACGCTTGTGATCGGAAAGGAGAACCTCTCGTTCGCGATCACGTTCGGTGCTATGGCGTTTTCGACGTTTGTCTTCGACACGCTCGACGTCACGATGCGGCTCGGACGCTACCTGATCCAGGAGCTGCTCGGCATTCCGGGTCATCTAGGTGCTGTGATCGGTACGTTGATAACCGTCTCGCTCCCGTTCGCACTTATATTCTTCGCAACGCCCGGGTCGTATGTTGAATTCTGGACACTGTTCGGAGCATCGAATCAGCTCCTCGCAGCGCTGACGCTGCTATCCATCACCGCATGGCTCTACAAGGCTCGGCGTCGGATCGCATTCACCTTGATCCCGATGTTGTTTGTTCTGACGATAACGCTCTGGGCGCTCGGCTCGATGGTCTATGCAAACTTTGCCTCGGCGAACGGCCTCGATATCAAACTGGTCAACGGAGCCGTGTCGTTGGCCCTTATCGTGCTCGCGATCTTCCTTGTGATAACGGCGTGGATAAAGAGCCGGACGATGGAAACCGCACAGCCTCCGATGGACGTACTGTAAAGATCTGCGATACAAAATCCGGATCGTTCACGCGTGATAGGGCGGAGATTTTGAGCTATGACAAAAATAACTGAGATAGCACCTGATACATACCGGATATCGACCTATATGCCCGACTTCGGGCTCGGATTCAGCCAGTTTCTTGTAAAGGATGAAGAGCCGTTGATGTTCCACACGGGACCGAAAGCGATGTTCCCTATTGTCCACGAGGCGATCTCAAAGATCATCGATCCGGCTACGGTCCGCTGGGTCGGGTTTAGTCATTTCGAAGCTGACGAATGCGGTTCGCTGAATGAATGGCACGAAGCGGCGCCCATGTCCGCCGGCATTTGCAGCATGGTCGGTAAGCTGGTGAGTGTCGATGATTTCGCGCCGAAGAATCCGGCGAAGGGAATGGTCGACGGCGAAGAGTTCTCCACCGGCGCGCACAGGTTCCGTTTTCTACATACGCCGCATGTCCCGCATAACTGGGAGGCCGGATTGCTTTACGACATGACGACGGGCGTTCTTTTTAGTTCGGATATTCTCCACCAGAACGGCGATGTCGAGCCGCTCACTTCGAACAGCGTTACAGATCGTGCTAGGCAGACACTACGCGATATGCAGGCCGGCCCACTGGCCGGTTACCTGCCTTACGCAGTAGAGACCGACGCCACACTGAGGCGGATCGCCGCATTAAAACCGACGACGGTTGCGACAATGCACGGTTCTGTTTTCAGCGGAGACGGCGAACGGCAGATCCTCGAATATGCAGGAATGCTTAAGGAAGTTCTGGCGGGGAATCAGGATTTCCTCAACGCCACTTCGTCCAACGCGCGTGTCGTGTGATCGGTAACGCTCGCTGGCTCATCATGGCCGGCCCGGAGCTGAGCTGTCGTAACTGGCTTTAGGTAGGCTGGCTGGTCTTGGTCAGGTAGCACGCCATCGCTCTGTGGGGAATGGCCTCGAAATAGTTCCGTCTGTTTTAGGATGAGATAGCAGATCCCGAAAAGGGCGGCGAAATAAAAGAAGGTTATCGGAACCAGATAATTCGGCGGCACACCGTTCTTGACGAGAACGAGTGCGACGAAAACATAACCTAAGAAACCAAAGCCGCCGATGTATCCGAGCGACGATGCCATGGTCTTTGCGAAGGTTTCTGCGCTTTCAGATTCTGCGGCGCGTCGTCCGCAGCGGCTGCAGTAATTAAGGCCGGATTGTATCTGCGTTCCGCAGCCAGCACAGAACATAATTTTAGCTCTTGATGGGCCCGATCTTTTCCTCAAGCCAGTTTGTCAGGTCATCGACACTCTCAATATGAACGGGTTTACCCTTCCATGCCTTGATCGCGAAGATGATCAGCATGACCGTCGTAACGATCGTGAAGATCAAGCTGCCGACTTCGGCAAGTCCGGTGACGTTACTGACAATGCTTAGGATCGTTGTGACGATCAGGATCCCGACGTGGGCTGCCAAACCTTGAGCGGCGTGAAAACGAACTTTAGTTTCTTCCTTCGGGATTACGAGCAGCAAAACCAATCCGGCGACCAATCCGATAGAGAACGGCAGATACGGAAGGCCGATCAACCATTTTTCGGGAACGCCAGTCTTCGCAACTTTACGCTCGGACGCGCTATTCATATCGGCGAAATTGGTCGCTGCATACGGAGCCATTGGCTGCGGCGCGGCGTAAGAATACGCCTGGAAATCCGCGTCGTTGAATCGCCGCGTTTCTTCCTCAGTGATACTCCCGGGCGAGCTGGGAAATTCCGCCGTGCTGAACGGCGTCTTCGGCGGTGCATCGTAATGCGGGGCGGCTGCTGCCTTTGCTTTCTCCGGAAAATCAGGATCAAGCGGATTTGTGTCGAACTTTTTCGGCATCTTCGAGGTTAGTCTACGGTATTTTTAGCGCGATTGTTCAATAAACCTGTCGCTGCAATTCAGTGTATTGCAACACTCGCAGGTCCGGAAGGCGGGCTTGCCCCCGCTCATCACATCCATTGCACATTGCAATTCAGGAAGGGAACTGGTTCCCCGTTCTTCTTTTCCATTGCCCTCTTCAGCTTCTGCGGATCATCCTCATACCACCACTCGAGGTCGACAGCTAGTAACTCTTCACAAGGAAGATTATAAAAAGACCTAAAGCTTGACCAGCGGTAATCGCTTGTCGATTCAACAAGTCCCGCTCTCAGTGGATTGCTGTGAATGTAATTGATCTTCTGCCATACCATCCATTCGCTCCATAGGGCCAGGCTCTTGAAACTCTCCTGCCAGACCTGATTCTCACCTTCGTGCTTAGCAAAGAATTTATCAGGGTGAAGCCGAACAAGACTTTTCGCCGAGAAGCTTTTTAATTCTCCAATCCAAGTCTGGATGTCTCCATCCCGAGGGTTTACGATCAAGTGGAAGTGATCAGGCATGACAACGAAGCAGATAAGTTTTGATTCGCGTCTTCCCATGAGTGACCGAAGCTCTTCGAGGAATGAGATGCAGTTTTGGTTTTTGAGAAAAATCCGGCGCCGCTGATAGAAATTCCCTGTGACGTAGTGCAGCGCACCGGGTAGGTTCTCATTTGTCCATTTCTTCGCCATGTGGGATAGCGGGGGCAAGCCCGCCTTCCGGACTTGCGAATGTTGTTTACTTGACCTCGCGCAGTCGAATGGTACTGCTACCCAGAGAGCCGGACAAGCCCGCCTTCCGGACTTGCGAATGTTGGTTACTTTATCCTGCTGGTGTTTAGCATTTTCGTGGTTCGACACTTCAATCACTAACTCCTCCAACTGTCCATCATCGACAATACCCGGCGAGTCCATCATCAGGTCCTGAGCCGAGGCAGTTTTCGGAAACGCCATGACATCGCGGATGTTCTCCGTCCCGCAGAGGATCATGCATGTTCGTTCGATGCCCGCAGCAAAGCCACCGTGGGGAGGGGTCCCGTATTCAAGTGCATCGAGGAAAAATCCAAACTGCGATCGTGCGCTTTCGACTGTCATGCCAAGCGCTTTGAAGTTCAGATCCTGGATCTCTTTCTGATGAATTCGGATCGAGCCACCGGCGCATTCGTAGCCGTTGATCACCGCGTCGTACGCTTTCGCGCGGACCTGTCCGAGCAGGTGATGCTGAGAGTCGTCATTGACCGCAGTCTTGAAAAGCTCAAGGTCCTCATCCATCGGCGACGTGAACGGGTGATGAGCGGCTGTGTAACGGTCCGTCTCCTCATCGTGTTCGAACATCGGGAACTCGGTCACGATGAGAGCTTCGTAACGGCTGCGGTCGATCAAGTTTTCCCGTCGAGCGACTTCATTCCGCAGAGCGCCGAGCGCCGCGGCAACGACCGATTTGCTTCCCGCGACGATCAAGACAGCGTCGCCTTTCCCGGCTTTTGCCGTTGAGGTTAGCTCCGCGATCTTCGCTTCACCAAGAATCTTCAGGAGCGAAGATGTAATAGCTGGCTCGCCTCCCACCACCCCGTCAGCCGAAGCGGCTGCCACCCCTCCTCCGGCAGGAGGGGAGTTCGGAGCGCCCACTTTTATCCACGCCAGAGCACCAGCGCCGTATCGCTTGACGTATTCCTGCAGCTCGTCGGTTTGCTTCCGCGAATAATCAGCTTTGCCTTTTACGACGAGGCATTTGATCTCGCCGCCTTTGGCAAGCGTATCCGCAAAAGGAGCGAAGTCCGTGTCTCTCAGACAACCGGTTAGATCCTGAAGTTCCAATTCAAAACGGAGGTCGGGTTTGTCCGAACCGTAGCGTCGCATCGCCTCGGCGTATGTCATCCGCGGCCATTCGGTCGGCAGATCAATGTCGATCAGTTTCAGCACGTGATTGAACATGCCCTCCATCTCGCGGTAGATCTGTTCGCGATTGACGAACGACATCTCCATGTCGAGTTGCGTGAATTCTGGCTGACGATCGGCACGAAGATCTTCATCGCGAAAGCATCGCGCGATCTGAAAATATTTGTCGAAGCCGGCGATCATCGTGATCTGTTTGAGGATCTGCGGCGATTGCGGCAGCGCAAAAAACTTACCGGTATGAATCCGTGACGGAACGACGAAGTCGCGGGCTCCTTCCGGCGTCGATTTCAGCAGGATCGGCGTCTCTATCTCAGTGAAGCCGCGATCATCGAAATATTCGCGGATCGCACGCACCGCCTTCGCACGCATTCGAATGTTGTTCTGAAGCTGCGGACGTCGCAGGTCGAGATAGCGATATTTCAAACGCGTGTCTTCGCTCGCGAGGTTTTCGGATCCGGCAACTTCGAGCTGGAACGGCGGAACCTTCGCGTCATTGAGAATCAAAAGCTTGCTAGCTTTTATTTCAATGTCTCCCGTGGCGAGCTTTGCGTTGTGCGTTCCCTCCGAGCGGGACGCAACCTCACCCTTCACGGCGATGACGAACTCGCCGCGAATATGTTTCGCCTTGGCATGTGCGTCCGGAAACGTCTCCGAGCTCAAGACGATCTGCGTCACGCCTTCGCGATCACGCAGATCGATAAAAGTGAAAACGCCGAAGTCGCGCTTCTTCGCGACCCAGCCCATCAATACCACCTGCTGACCGACCTCCGATTCGCGCAGTTCGCCGCAGGTGTGTGTTCGTTCTAAGGTTCCTAATGTGTCTAACATAAATCTATGAAATCCAGCCCGCGAAAAACGCGAAAGGAGCTAACCCACTGAGTTCGTCACTAATCGTCTTTGGCCGACTATGTGCTACTCCTTCGTACGTCAATAAACAAAGAATTTCTTTTCGCGTCCTTTCGCGTATTTCGCGGGCAAAAGAAAATAAAAAACGCCTTTCGAGTTTTGCGACAAACGAAAGGCGGAACGTCAAAAGATTAACGCTCTCGCCTCAGGTATTATTGTCGTCAACTCTCAAAATGGCGTTCATAAAAGCAAGTGAGATATTACAGGAAGTGTCTTTGCCTTGGCAAATTGCTGGCTAAAAATAAAGTCTCGCGAAGTAATACAGGATCGGTGCGTTGAGAAGGAGACTGTCGAGGCGATCGAGCAGCCCGCCGTGTCCCGGAAGTATACTCGCCGCATCTTTCGTCTTGGATCCGCGTTTCATCGCGCTTTCGGTTAGGTCGCCGAGAACGCCGACGCCGGCCATCACGATCGCGAGCGGAACAGAGAATTTGTAAGGAAGCTCCGGAAAGAACCAAAAGGTCGCGAGAGCGGCGAATGCTACGGCAGCAACTAATCCTCCGATCAAACCTTCGACAGTCTTTCCCGGAGAAATTCCGGGAGCGAGTTTGTGCTTGCCAAA
>JANMUW010000424.1:0-8019 GCA_031392105.1 Acidobacteriota bacterium
CCGCGATCCGCGATCCGCAATCCGCAATCGAGGAATCCGCGATCCGCGTTCCGCATTCCGCATTCAAAAGAATGGAGGGTCTCGAGCTCGTCGATGCCGATCTCCGCAAGACCGGCATTTCGATCGGCAAACATCCGATGGCGTTCATTCGTGAAGAAATGACCAAGCTTGGAATCCTGTCCGCATACCAAAGCAAGTATCTGCGAAAAGGTCAGGTCGTATCGGTCGCAGGTGCAGTCATCATCCGTCAGCGTCCAATGACGGCGAACAATGTCGTCTTTATCACGCTCGAAGATGAGACCGGCTTTTCGAATTTTGTTGTTATGCCGGATATGTTCGAAAAATTTCGGACCGTCATCAATCAAAACAGTTTTCTGATAATCCGCGGCATCTTCGAAGAACGCGGAATGATAAAAGCGATCAGCTTCAAACCTTTGAACGATCTCAGGACCGAGGTCGTCTCCCACAACTTCCGATAATATGGACGCTAATGCCGCGATCGCGATCGTTGACTGCAACAACTTCTACGCATCGTGCGAGCGCGTAGTGAATCCGGAATTGCAGCATCGTCCCGTCGTTGTTCTCTCTCACAACGACGGGATCATCGTCTCGCGCAGCGATGAAGTAAAGAAACTCGGCGTCCCGAATGCATCACCGTTCTTTCAACATCGGGATCTGCTCGAGCGTCACAACACCGCGGTCATCTCATGCAATCACGCCCTGTATTACGAATTCTCGCATCGCATCATGGATGTGCTGAACGAAGATTGCGGAGCAAACAAGATCGAGCTTTACTCAATCGACGAAGCGTTCATTGACGTCGGCGTCCCCGACAAACTCCCGATGCTCGGCCGCCACATCAAGAACGCGGTCTTCGAGAAAACTCAAATCCCTGTTTCGGTAGGGATCGCAAGAACAAAGACTCTGGCGAAGCTCGCGAATCATATCGCCAAAGTTTCGCCAAAGGCTGACGGCGTTCTCGATCTTTACGATTCGCCGTACACCGATCTCGCATTGCAGAAAACGCATGTCGGCAGCATTTGGGGGATCGGCCCGCGTTCCGCCGTGCGTTTGAGGGAAATCGGCATCAACACGGCGTACGAATTAAAGATAGCCGAACCGAAGAACATCAGACAGCACCTGAACCTATTCCCCGCTCGAACCGTGCGAGAACTCAACGGCGTGAAATGCCTGAGCATGGAGATCACCGAACGCAGCAACAAATCGATCGCACACACACGAACATTCGGCCACACGGTCAGCGATTTTCCAGAGATAAGAAACGCCATCTTCTACTTCACAACGCGTGCTCTCGAGAAGATGCGCTGGAACAATCTCGCCGTAAAGACCGTCACAGTGTTCCTCCATACCGACCGCTTCCGCCCCGTGCCAAGCAAGTATTTCGGTAAGCACTCGTACCGATCCGTGTATTACTCCGACGTCACAAGCGAGATATATGGCTGGATCGGAGCGTGTCTGGAAGGCGTGTTTCGTCCGGGCTTCGAGTATCGAAAAGCGGGCGTCATATTGAGCGATCTGGTTGCTCCAGACAAGATCTCCACGCGTCTGTTCGAGCAAATCGACTTCGAGCGTCGCCACACTCTAAGCAAGATAATCGACGAAGTAAATTTTCGTTATGGTCGCGATGCCGTTAGGTTCGCAGCGCTCGAAGCACGTGGCGACTGGCAGGGGAAAAGCCAACATCGCGGAAACGATTCATATCACATGGTCGGCCGCGACACATTGGGCCAGGGCAAGAAATTCAGTAAGTCGATGCGGTTTTTGTAATCGGATTTGGATTTCGTTAGTGGATAGCTATAAGTGCCAAGTGAATAGTTCAGATTCTGAAAACTATCCACTTGTCACTTATAACTATCCACTGAAGAAAATGAATCAGAAGATTGAGAACGACTCAAGTCCGCCGACCGAGTATCGACAAGCCGATTCCACCTAATATCAACGTCGAAGCAATCAACAATCGAGTAGTCATCGCCTCCGACAACAGCATCACTCCTCCGAACGCCGCAATAACCGGAACCAACAATTGAAGTACAGCTGCCCGTGTCGCGGTGTGATGTTTCAGCACCGCATACCAAACTGTGTAGCCAACACCCGACGCGACGGCACCAGAGAGGATCGCGAGTACAAGTCCGCGCGGTGATAGATTGATCTTAGAAACGAACGGAACAGCGGCGATAACGACCATTGGAACCGCCCGTATGAAATTTCCCGTCGTGTCTCCGAGCGGGTCGCTGCTTCCCTTCCCCCGAAGCGTATAGAATCCCCACGACATGCCCGCGGCAGCCATCAGGATCGAGGCGATCAACGGCGGCGACGACAATCCGGGAAAGGACAGATACAACAACCCGCCGAGTGCGATAACCAGTCCGAGCCATTCCAAACTGCCGGGCCGTTCTCCGCGAAAGAGGCTGACGGCGATCATTGTGATCTGGACCGAGCTAAAGAGAATCAACGCTCCGGCAGCCGCCGTCAGGCCGATGTAAGCGAACGAAAAACAGATCGCGTATGCAAAAAGAAAAAACGCGGAGATCCAATTTCCTTGTGGCAAATTTGTCTTACCTTTCCCGAAAAAGTAACTGATGATTATCAACGCCACAGCGCCAGACGCGAGCCGGACCGCGGTGAAACCCGCCGCATCCGCTTCGCCGCCGCGCAACGCCATCCGACAGAGGATCGAATTGAACCCGAACGCAACGAGCGCGAACGCGGTGTAGGCAATGATCTTAAGCACGGATCTGAATTTATCCTTCCAACAAACTGAAAAGTAAAAACTAAAAACGGACGTGTCGCAGCTTTCAGCTGTGCCTCCTCGGTTTTCAGTTTTTACTTTTCAGTTTTCAGTTATTCCGAAGCGGAGTCTTCTACTTCCTGCGACCTTCGCTCTGGTCTCAGGTGCGGAAATAAAATGACGTCACGAATTGAATGCTTATTCGTCAGCAGCATGACAAGCCGGTCAATGCCGATGCCGATGCCGGCCGCGGGAGGCATGCCGTAACTCAACGCACGGATGTAATCTTCGTCGAGCACCATCGCTTCCTCATCGCCGCGCTCGCGCTCGGACATCTGATCCACGAACCGCTCGTACTGTTCCTTCGGATCGTTCAGCTCTGAGAATCCGTTAGCCACTTCCATCCCGTTTATAAAAAGCTCGAAGCGCTCGGCAATCGCCGGATTCTCGGGTGACGCTTTCGAAAGCGGCGAGATTGATTTCGGGTAATCGATGATAAAGGTCGGCTGGATAAGATTTGCTTCGACGTGGTTGTCGAAGCACTCAACCATGTTCCGATCATCGATCACGGCCTCGGGGGCATATTTAAGGATCGCTTCGCGCATCGGAATACGCTCGAACTTTGAAAAGTCGATCTCGTTGCCCTCGTAGTTTACTTTCAGTCCGCCCGTCGCTTTCTCCACCGACTCCCGCAGCATTTCCTCGCAATAATCCATCATCCCGTTTACGTCCATGTACGCGCAATAGAATTCGAGCATCGTGAATTCGGGATTATGTTTGTACGAGATGCCTTCGTTCCGGAAGTTGCGGTTTAGCTCGTAAACCTTTTCAAAACCACCCACGACGAGCCGCTTGAGATAAAGCTCCGGAGCGATGCGTGCGTAGAGCGTGATATCGAGCGCGTTGTGGTGAGTTGCAAAAGGCTTCGCTGCAGCTCCGGTCGCCTTCGGCGTAAGCATTGGCGTCTCGACTTCGATATATCCACGATCCTCGAGTGAACGACGCATGGATGAGATAACCCTCGCCCGCGTTTCAAAAACTTCGCGCGTCGTCATGCCTTCGTGCTCGATCTGCAAGCTAGATGCGATCAGATCCGCATACCGCTGACGCTGACGAATTTCAGGATCCGCGATGCCGTGCATTTTGTCCGGCATCGGCAACATCGCTTTCGATAGAAATTGAAGTTTCTCGACGTGTACACTCAGCTCACCGGTGTTAGTGATGAAAAGAAAACCTTCGACGCCGATGAAGTCGCCGTGATCGAGAAGCGTAAACGCAGTCCATGAGTCTGTCGGGTCTATCGAGTCGGTCGAGTCATTTCTGACCAGAACAAAGTCGTCCTTGCGACAATATATCTGCATCCGCGACATGCCATCCGACAGATGGACGAACGCGGCCTTTCCCATTACACGGGGCGGGACGGCCATGCGCCCCGAGATGCGTGCATTGCCGAGATCTTTTAACCGAGCATTCAAAGCATCTTTTATCTCGGCCGGCGGACGTTCGCGTTCGGCGAGTTTCGCGTCGACTTCGCCGATCTCCGCGACGATCTCCTTCACCGGCGGATAATCCAGTAGATTCGATATCGTATCTTCAGTTCCAGATATGTGACTTCGGTCGAACTTGTTCGGATAAACGTTACCCACAAGCTCGCGCAGCTTCTCAAGGTGCTCACGCCGAGCGGCGGTTTGATCGTTCTGTTCGATGATCTCGTTGAACTCAGGAATGTTCATAATAGCTTGCGACATTTCGTTCAGTGCATTCGGTGACTTGCTTGATTTCTGCGAAAGTTGGCGGCTTAAGACTGCCGAATGCACCGAAAACACTGATAGAAAAGAGAATGTCGATTATATGTGAGCGATTGTTGCTCGGCAAATCAGTTCCGTTTATGGCACAATCAAGTTGCCCGCAAGAAAACGAACACCGCCCCGGATCGCGTTTTCTGCGGCTATGTGTGTTTATGGATGCTCGTCGCCAATCGACTCTCGTTATCGAGAGTCTCATTACAGAGATAAAGCGCGGAAAGCGAATCATCTCGATCAGCGGATTGACTTCTATCTCGGCTAAGGCCTATGTACTCGGCCAGGTTCAGGCGGCTACAGGTGCCCATTTCGCGATAGTCACCCAGACGAACGAAGAACTCGAGACGTGGGAATGCGATCTTGAGTTTTGGCGCTCCCGAGAGCCTACTGCGAACGCCAAATCCGCAGTCCGCGATCCGCAATCCGCAATCGTCGCGCTTCCCTCGTTCGATACTGACGTCTACTCCGGAATATCACCGCATGCCGAGACCCAGGAGCGACGCGTGCTTGGACTATGGCAAATGACGCGCGACTTACCCGGCTTCGTCGTTATGTCCGCGCGGTCGCTAATCACACGCACGATACCGCCAAAGGAAATGTCTGACCTCGGAGCAGTCGTTCGTCGTGATGAAGATTTCGCACCCGAAGCATTGGTCGAAAAACTCGTCGCTGCGGGATACGTTCGCGAAGAGCCGCTCAACAACATCGGTCAATTCTCGATTCGCGGCGGCATTGTTGATGTGTGGTCGCCTGAAGCCGAAAATCCCGTGAGAATAGAGTTTTTCGGTGACACAGTCGATTCGATTCGCGAGTTCGATCCCGACACACAGCTTTCAACCGGCCAGCTTCTCGAAGCGGGGCTTGCTCCGATGCGGGAATTTTCCGCCACCGAGCAGGGCATGAAGGACTGGGCGTTCTTTGCCGCGGATCGATTTTCAGATGATCGCTTCGCTCGAAATCTGAAAGACCGGACCGATTTCGCCAAAGAAGGTGAAACGTTCTCGGGCTGGGAATTCTTGATCGGCCTCACAAAGCCGGCACAGGGTACCGTCTTCGACTACCTTGGTGATTGTGTCTTCGTTGTGGATGAGCCTCAGCTGATCGAGCAGACCCTTTCGACGTTCTACGAGAACACTCGAAGACATTTCGATGAGACTTCCGAGGCGGACGATATCGGACTTGAACCGAGTGAGCTGTTTCTTGAACCCGAAGAGCTTCGCTTGAAATTGGACGCAGCAAAACGGATCGAGCTGCGGGCTCTCGGGAGAACGGCCGCAAAGACTGATGAGGAGTTTGGATTAGGGGAAACGACCTCCCCGAACAGGTCAGTACCACCTGCGTCAGCGGGTGGTCGAGCGACGGAATTATCGAACGGGGATCCTATTCGCGGCGCTGCACCGCCCGCTGACGCAGGTGGCACTGACCCGAGCCGCCGGCTCCCTTCTGCAGAATTTACTTCTCCTATATTTCTATTTCCAACCGCGAACAAGGCCCTCGATATCGAAATTCTTTCGCGCTCGACTCGAAAGTTTCGTGGCGATATCCCGGCGCTCGCCGCCGATCTGAAATTAAAGGAAGAGCTCCCCATCTTTGCCATGGAAACGCTCGGTCTTGCAGAGCGCCTCGAGGAGATCCTTCGCGACTATGACGTAACGGTTCCGAGCGAATCGGTAAAAGTCGGCAAACTCTCATCCGGTTTCGAGATCCCGTCCGAGCGGTTCGAGGTTCTCACAGAGACCGATATTTTTGGAGAGATCCAGCACGCGGAGGCCGCCGTGCCCACGCGAGCACGGCGGACGAAGAGTAAGCTCGGTGCATTCATCTCGGACTTTCGGGATCTGAAATCCGGCGATTATGTCGTGCACGTCGACCACGGCATCGGACGCTTCGAAGCCCTCCAAACGATCGAAGCGGGCGGCATGTCGCGCGAGTTCATGCTTCTGATCTACGCCGACGATGCAAAGCTCTTCGTTCCGGTCGAACGGATGGATCTTGTGTCGCGATACTCGTCCGGCGAGGCAACCTCTCCGACTCTTGATCGACTAGGCGGCATCGGTTGGCAGAAGACAAAAGCCAAGGCGAAGCGCGCGATGCGCGATATGGCCGACGAGCTGCTTCGTCTGTATGCGGAACGAAAGCTTGTCCAGGGATATGCGTTCTCCGCCGATACGCCGTGGCAGCAGGAATTCGAGGACGCGTTTCCTTATGAGCTAACCGTAGATCAGGCATCGGCGATCGAGGACGTAAAAGAGGATATGGAAACTGCACGGCCGATGGACCGTTTGATCATCGGAGATGTGGGATACGGAAAAACTGAAGTCGCGATGCGAGCAGCGTTCAAGGCGGTGATGGATGGAAAACAGGTGGCGATCCTTTCACCGACGACCGTCCTCGCTTACCAGCACTACGAAACATTTTGTAAACGCTTCGCGGCATTCCCCGCAAAGATCGATCTGCTGTCACGCTTTCGAAGTACCAAAGAACAAAAGTCGGTCGTCGAAGAAAGCGAGAAAGGCAATGTGGATGTCGTGATCGGCACGCATCGCGTGCTATCGAATGACGTAAAGCTTCCAAAGCTCGGGCTGGTCGTCGTCGACGAAGAGCAGCGGTTCGGCGTGGCTCACAAAGAAAAACTGAAACAGCTCAAGAAAAAGGTGGACGTACTCACGCTATCAGCTACGCCGATACCGCGCACGCTGAACATGTCGCTCCTCGGCATGCGCGACATGTCCGTCATCGAAACGCCGCCGCGCGATCGACTCGCGATCAACACCCAGGTGGTGCAGTTTTCCGAAGGTGTGATCCGGTCCGCCGTCGAGCTCGAGCTTGCCCGCAACGGCCAGATATTTTTCATACACAACCGGGTCGAGACCATCGAAGCCATCGCCGCTCTCATTCAGAGGATCGTTCCACACGCCCGGATCGCCATCGGCCACGGCAAGATGAACGAGAAAGAAATGGAGCAGGTGATGCTCGATTTCATCGATTATAAATACGACGTTCTGGTCGCGACAACGATCATCGAGAACGGGATCGACATTCCACGGGCGAACACGATCATCATCAATCGATCGGACAACTACGGCCTCTCCCAGCTTTATCAGTTGCGTGGCCGGGTGGGACGTTCGAATCGCCGGGCGTACGCATATCTTCTGATACCGAGTGAGATTGAATTGACGCCGATAGCGCGAAGACGACTATCTGCCATTCGGGAATTCTCCGATCTCGGTGCAGGTTTTCGCATCGCAGCACTCGATCTGGAGTTGCGTGGAGCGGGCAATATCCTCGGAGGGCAGCAATCCGGACATCTCGACGCACTTGGATTCGACCTTTATACGAAGATGCTTGAACGAACGATCGCCGAGATGCGCGGGGACGAGATCGCCGACGAGACAAGCGTTTCGATGACGGACATGTCGCGCATGCCGAGGAGCGACATGTTCAGCGTGCGCGGTATCGGCGTAGCTG
>JANMUW010000444.1:0-1932 GCA_031392105.1 Acidobacteriota bacterium
AAGACTGCGTGCGCTTCGTGGTTCGGCTTTGCAGGAAATTTTGCGGGCGTATTCGTGGCTGGATTCCTAACGCCGTTAACAAAGAGAAAAAAAATGGCCCGAGATTTCTCTCAGGCCATTGCAAGAGGAGGGCTGTCCCCAAACCCGCTGCACTTCCCATCGTTCGCAAATCACTTCAAGGAGTTAATCTGAAGCAAATGTTTCACTGATGGAGTCAGATTACGCCACCGAAAACTCGCCGTCTGTGCGAATCCGCACGTTTCGAAATTAATTTGTTGTCCCGACCTTCCGCGAGTTAAGAGTGCGCGATTCATCGAGCTCATCGTCGAGAGAAGAGCCCACACGGAATATGTCGCTCGGCCGTTGGCCCCCCCTTCGTGTGTTTCGTGTATTTCGCGGTTTTCTTCAAGCCGAACCAGGGAACACGCCAGGCACAGGAACAAACGAAACACACTACTGCGTACCGCATCCTGCCTACTACTTTCCCCTCCTTTGACTCCATCAATTCGCCCGCGCTATATTCGCCCACCATGATGATCCCCAACACACACAGCCGCGTATCGATCCTTGAACGGATCGTGCCCTCGCTTGCATTCGCGGTCGCCGCAATAAGCGGAGCCGTGGGCGGCGGGATGCTGATCAGATTCTTTACCCTTCTCAGACAAGCAGAAAACGCTGGGTACGCGGCGTTCTTTGGCGGCACTGCCGAGATCGAATTTGCCGTCGGAGGTGTGTTGATCTTCGCCGCAGTGCTATGTGCGATCGGTATTCTCATTTCCATCGTCAGGTTGTTCACGACGAATACGAAGGCATCGCCGCCGGGTTTACTGTTTCTGATGATCGGCCTGCTGAGCCTCGTGCCGCCGTTCGCGATCCATTACGTTTTGCACTTGATGAAAGAGGTCCTTCTCTCGCCGACTCCACCGGAGGGCGGTGTGAGCGCGGTTGCAGGCATGGTCTTTACGGTGGCCTATTTCGCAATCGGAGCAGCCTGCGTTATCGCGATCGTTCTGATCGTGTTCTCGTTCGTTCCGTTCTCGTCCCGGGCCGGTCGAAAAGCTTCACCGCTCGTGTGCTTGATGCTGGTCGAGATCGTCATCGCCGTCCTGATCGGAGTTTATTTCTGGGAAGCTCGCACGTCGATAACTGAGCGTGACAAGGAACGGCCATCACTCTATTCGTCGGACGACGAATATCGCTCGCCTGAATCGAACACCGATGACGGCGACCTCGAGAACATTGCGAACGAAGATACAGCTAACGCCAACAAGCCAATCTTGAACGCGCGAGGCAAGACGATCTCCGGCGGAGTGCTGAACGAAAAGGCGATCGATCTTCCGCAGCCCGCATATCCGCCCGCTGCCCGCGCCGTGAGAGCAACCGGCAGCGTGTCGGTCCAGGTGTTGGTCGATGAAAAGGGCGAAGTCATCTCGGCTACTGCGCTCAGCGGCCATCCTCTGCTCCGTGCCGCGGCGGTGCAGGCCGCTCGCCAAGCTCGATTCGCGCCGACAAAACTCTCCGGGCAGCCGGTGAAAGTGAATGGCGTTTTGACGTACAACTTTTCGGGATAGTAAATGAATTGCGGCTCTTGCGCGCCAGCGAAGATTTGAACGCGGATCGCGCTGATGGCGCTGATTACCCGGATCTGAAGCTTTCTCTCGTTTGCTGGTGCGGCCTTAAGAGCAAGAAAACCACCAAGCGCAGGAACTCACGATAACGATCGAACGACCTACGGCGGTCTTTGGGACGACGACCGGAGAAATGATGCTGTTGTTTTCTTGACCCCCGCGAGCATTCGGTGCTATAAATCCCGCACACTAAAAAACATCATGAAAATCTACTCCTTCAAATGCGTGCGCGTCCGGCGGATTGTCGTGTGCGTTCGTCTTTGCGCGCGGTTTATGACACAGAGGTGAATAATGAGAAAGCTAG
>JANMUW010000487.1:0-12812 GCA_031392105.1 Acidobacteriota bacterium
TTATATCGCACACCGGCCACTGAGTATGTCGTCGTCGTTACTCCATCGCGAAGTTCGAGAGATCGTCGATAACCCGATATATCTTTGCCGTGATCAAAAAACAGATGAAGATTTGCGAGGCTCTGATACTTTTGCTGTTCGACGGGATAACCCATCAGGTTACGGCCAAACAAATTGTGAGCATCAAGATACTTCTCAGCAAAGACCCGCCGCTGGATCTCAGGCAGAACCTTGTAACCACCCTTAACCACCGTAGAGTACGGCCCACCCGACCAATAAGTATCCTCATTCAACTGCAGCCGTTCCTCTTCAACTCCGCCAAACACCATCGCCCCAAGCCGACCATTCCCCACCGGTAATGCTTCATCCCATTTCGTCGCTGCACCCGAGAACCACATGTAAGTCGACGGGTCGAAGTTCTTGCCGCTGCTCTGCGCCATCGCAACATATGCGAATAGCGATAGGAGAAATATGATGGTGAGTATTCTCATCTTTGCGTAAGGTTCGATGTGTACGAAACGACGCTGACCCGAGCGAGATGCTCAAGCTACTTACTAAATCTACTATGACTGTGGAAAGGCGTTTAGACTGGGATCGATTATACGCAAATTACGGTAGACGGTGGTAAATCACAAGAGCTTGTTTGAAACCCTTTTTCTATGGGTGGGGCCTTCAGCCTAATAAGATCCCGAATTCTGGACAGACGAGAGGAAAAACCAAAAGCTCAACGGCCAACGTTGAGCTTTGCATCAAGTAATAATTGGCTCCGCAGGTAAGACTCGAACTTACAACCCTTCGGTTAACAGCCGAATGCTCTGCCATTGAGCTACTGCGGAATATGGCTCGTCCGGAGACGAACTTAAAGAGTAAAAACTTCGCCGGTCCTTGTCAAGCCGCGTTTGAAATGCGGAATGCGGAACGCGGAGTGCGGAATTCGTTGGTCTTCACGCCCGGAGAGAAACCAATTACAATGACACCACTATGGCAAAAGCAGTCATCAAGACGACGGAGACCGACGCGAGTGTTGAAGAGTTTCTAGATAGAGTTGCCGATGAGGCTCAACGCGAGGACGCACGGAAGATCCTTGGGATGATGAAAACGCTCACGGGTGATAAGCCGAAGATGTGGGGAGCGTCGATCATCGGTTTTGGGAATCTGGTTTACACGTCGCCGGCCACGGGTCGTGAAGTTGATTGGATGAAGATCGGATTCTCGCCGCGGAAGGGAAATCTTTCGCTGTATGTTCTCAACGGCGCGCCGGCCCAGGCGAAGCTGCTTGAGAAGCTCGGCAAGCATAAGACGGGAAAGGGCTGTCTCTACGTGAAGCGTTTGTCGGATGTGGATGAAAAGATCCTCGAGAAGCTCATCAAGTCCGCGTTGAAAAAGTAGCTATCGACTTCCGGCCTCTGTTTCCCTTTCGGAATTGCCCATCTTGGTGCAGGCTTCTGCAACTCGCATATAAGTGCCCTTACAGACGTGCGGGCCTCTGCACTGATGCGTATAATCGTTCCTTTACTGAGGGGTGACCCGGTCGCTACCGCTCGCGGTTCTGACAAGGGAAGAACCCGGTCGCCACCCACCACCCCGTCCTCAGGCAGGAGGGGACCAAGAGCCTGGTTCTGACAAGAAGGAGCGATTTTCTTTTGCAGCACGAAACTATTCTCATTCTCGATTTCGGATCGCAGTATACGCAGTTGATCGCGCGGCGGGTGCGGGAGCAGGGTGTGTATTGCGAGATACATCCGTTTCATCTTTCGTCCGAAGAGATCGCGAAGCGAAAACCGAAAGGCGTGATCCTGTCCGGCGGGCCGTCGAGCGTGACCGACGAAGACGCTCCGCGCGTTGCGCCTGATTTTTACCAGCGGGTTGAGGCTCCGATCCTCGGAATCTGTTATGGAATGCAGTTGGTGGCGATCGATCTTGGCGGCAAGTCCGAACCGGCGGCGCGGCGTGAGTATGGTCATGCGAAGTTAAAAGTTTTGAGCGGTGCGACGAAACTTTTTAACGAGCTTCCATTCGAGCTGGATGTTTGGATGAGCCACGGCGATCATGTCACGGCGCTTCCCGACGGTTTTCATAAAACTGCGACGACCGGCGATGTCGTAACAGCGATCGAGAACCATGAGCGCGGGATCTACTGCGTGCAGTTCCACCCCGAGGTTTCGCACACTCCGCTCGGCAAGGAAGTGCTTCGGAATTTTCTTTTCAACGTTTGTCGATGTCGAGGCGATTGGACACCGGCGAGTTTTATAAAAGAAGAGGTCGAGAAGATCCGCTCGATCGTCGGCGAGACTGACAACGTAGTGTGCGGATTGTCGGGCGGTGTCGATTCGACAGTCGCGGCGACGCTTGTGCACGAAGCGATCGGTGAGCGGCAGACGTGCATCTTCGTCAACAACGGACTACTTCGCGCGGGTGAGTTCGAAGATACGCTGCTCATGTACAAGGAGAATCTTCACCTCAACGTTCGCGGCGTCGATGCATCAGTTGATTTCTATTCGGTGTTGAAAGACCTGAGCGACCCCGAGCAAAAGCGTAAAGCTATCGGAGCGAAATTCATCGACATCTTCGACGCTGAAGCAAAACGAATCGGCGATGTGAAGTGGCTAGTTCAGGGAACGCTCTATCCCGACGTGATCGAATCGGTGTCGCTTCGAGGTGCGTCGGTGACGATCAAGACTCATCACAATGTCGGTGGACTCCCGGAGAAGATGAATCTCAAACTGATCGAACCGCTGCGTGAATTATTCAAGGACGAAGTTCGGATAATCGGGCGGGATCTGGGCATTCCCGAAAAGCTGTTGGAGCGTCATCCGTTTCCCGGGCCCGGCCTCGGTGTTCGTATACTCGGAGCCATCACTCCCGAAAAGGTCGAGCTTTTGCAAAAGGCGGACAAGATCTTTATCGAAGAGCTTCACACCTCAGGCCTTTATAAAGAGGTTTGGCAAGCATTCGCTGTATTGCTGCCAATACAGTCGGTCGGCGTGATGGGAGATTTTCGGACCTACGAAAAAACGGTCGCTCTCCGGGCCGTGACAAGCACCGATGGCATGACTGCGGATTGGGCACGCTTGCCCCACGATTTCCTCGCACGCGTCTCTTCGCGCATCACCAGCGAAGTAAGGGGCGTCAACCGCGTCGTGTACGATATCTCTTCAAAGCCGCCAAGCACCATCGAGTGGGAATGATTTTCCGCATAAATTTTGCTCAATCCGTTCCCATTGTGCGAGAATAATTAACCCCCTTTTCACAGCCCTCGAGGATCTTCACCGATCCCTTTTTTGCTTATGAACAAAAAGCTTTCGTCCGAGCGACTTCCGACCGGTATCGTCGGACTCGATTCCATTCTGAAAGGCGGCTTGCCAAAAAACCGCCTGCATCTTGTCGAGGGAAGTCCGGGCACTGGGAAAACCACGCTAGGCCTACAGTTTCTGCTTGAAGGCGTGCGCCAAGGTGAGAAATGCTTGTACATAACACTCTCCGAAAGCAGAGAAGAACTCGTGGCCGTCGCCGAATCCCACGGCTGGTCGCTGGATGGCATAGACATCCAGGACCTGACCCAGTCGGGTGACAGTCTAACGGACAATTCGAGCTACACCGTCTTTCACCCGTCGGAGGTAGAGCTCGACGAAACAACGCGAGCCGTCCTCGAAGAGGTCGAACGTATAAATCCTGTTCGAGTCGTCTTCGATTCGCTTTCGGAAATGCGCATGCTGGCAAGCGAGCCCCTGCGTTTCCGCCGGCAGATACTCGCGCTCAAACAATACTTTTTAACGCGCGATTGCACTGTAATGCTGCTGGACGACCGAACGCTCACGAACCCCGATCGCCATCTTGAGAGCATTGCCCATGGCGTCATTGTTCTCGAGTACGTCCCGGTCGAATATGGCCGCCAGCGACATTCGATCCGCGTGGTCAAAATGCGGGGCGTTAGCTTCCAGTCAGGATCGCATGATTTCAATATCGAAACCGGAGGGATCGTTGTTTTTCCCCGACTGTCACAAGATCGGAAGGTCGACTTTACCCCGGGTGCGCTGGGGTCCGGGCAAGAGAATCTTGACGAGCTGATCGGCGGATTGCACTACGGTACGAGCACGATATTTATCGGGCCGGCGGGCGTCGGAAAATCCACGTTAGCAATGATGTATGCCGCCTCGGCGGCGGAAGGCGGCGAGCGCGTTGCCGTCTACCTTTTCGACGAAGGTGCCGAGACCCTCTATCAGCGCACGACGGCGCTTGGACTCGATATAAAAAAGCATGTCGACGCCGGACGGATCGAACTGCGGCAGATACATCTCGCTGAACTGACACCCGGTGAGCTTTCTCACATGATCAGCCGCGAGGTTGAGGATAACGATGCTCGAGTCGTGATCATTGACAGTGTGAACGGCTACCTGATGGCCTCGCCACAGGAGCGGTATCTCACAATGCAGTTCCATGAGCTGCTGGGCTATCTGAATCGAAACGGCGTCATAAGCATTCTCGTCGTCGGACAGTACGGGCTCGTGGGATCGATGGTTACGCCGATCGATATGAGTTACCTCGCTGACAGTGTCGTGGTTCTTAGATATTTTGAGGCGGAGGGATCTGTCAGACAGGCTATCTCAATGTTGAAGAAGCGAACGGGTGATCATGAGCGTACAATTCGCGAGTTTAAGATGGGGCCCGGCGGACTACAGCTCGGCGATCCCTTAACGGACTTCCATGGTGTATTGACCGGTGTACCTGTTTATCGTGGAAGACCCGCGGAGTTGATGCCTGACAGTGAAATCGAGAAGTAACCAGAGAGAGAATAGGGTCCTGATCCTCATGCCGACGGGACGTGACGCGGACCTGGTGCGCGTCACGTTGGCGGACGTTGGTATATCTGCCGACACCTGCGAGAGCTCCGAAAAGTTACTGGCCGCTTTTACGGAAAGCGCGGG
Source organism: Acidobacteriota bacterium (assembly GCA_031392105.1). GTDB lineage: Bacteria > Acidobacteriota > Blastocatellia > Pyrinomonadales > Pyrinomonadaceae > OLB17. The sequence goes on from JANMUW010000487.1 coordinate 4,926, forward strand.
AGCGGTTCTGATCGCCGAGGAAGCAATACGGGCTGATTCGCTGAAAGATTTTCTCGAAGCGCTCGAGGAGCAACCGGTGTGGTCCGACCTTCCCGTACTGATCTTTTCGAGCCACGGCCGGAATGCTGAGAACCTGCTCCAAACTCTCGGAAGCCGTGTCAATGTCACGATCATCGAGCGTCCGATCCGGATCACGATGCTGGTAAGCGCCGTCCGCGGCGCCCTTCGCGCTCGTCAGAGGCAGTATCAAACCCGGGACCTTTTGCTTCAGCTCGAAGAGGCCGATCGGCAGAAGGATCTTTTTCTCGCCACCCTTTCTCACGAGCTGCGCACGCCGTTGAATTCAATTATCGGATGGATACAGATACTCCGAACCAGACAACTCGACCAGGCTGCGATAGACCGCGCGATCGAAGTGATCGAGCGAAATGCGAAGGGGCAGTCCGAAATGATCTCGGATATTCTCTTCGTGTCGAGGATCATTACAGGCAAGCTCGAGATAAAGCACGAACCGGTAGACCTTGGAGAGGTGATAAGTGAGGTAGTCGATATCATCCGGCCATCGGCGGAGGCAAAATCGCTGGAGTTGACGATGGAAACCCGTGAATACGAGCCGGCTCCTATCGAGGGCGACTCGGAAAGACTTCAGCAAGTTTTCTTGAATCTTCTTACAAATGCGGTGAAGTTTACTCCGGACGGTGGGCAAATCGGGATCAGCTTGAGACGTACTGGCGCTAACGTTCTTATCGAGATCCGCGACAGCGGCCAGGGAATTAATCCAGAGTTCCTCCCATACGTTTTCGAACGATTCAGGCAAGCCGATAGCACCTACACCAGGCGTATCGGCGGACTTGGGTTGGGTCTCGCAATAGTCCGCCACCTGGTTGATCTTCACGGCGGTACGGTCGTGGCCCATAGCGATGGTAAAGATCGCGGCTCCGTTTTTGCGATCCGCTTGCCGATCGCAGAGTCAAAACGATTTGCGACGGTAAATGGAACACAACGGAAAGAGATCTCAGCGGAAGTAAGTTCCAAACTAAAAGGTATGCGCATCCTCCTCGTCGAGGACGATAAGGATTCCCGCGAGATGTTGGCGATGGTCCTCTCGATCTATGGCGTAAAGGTAGAATCTGCCGAGACTGCCGGCGAAGCAGTTGAAAAGATCAAAGAGCTAAAACCGGACGTGCTGGTGAGCGACATTGGGCTGCCGGGAGAGGATGGCTATGACCTCATCCGGAAAGTTCGCGGCCTGCCGGACCGTGATGGCGGCAACACACCCGCGGTCGCACTGACGGGCTATGTGAGTGTGCAGGATCGGAAACTGGCTCTCGATGCTGGTTACGAAGATCATCTTCCTAAACCTGTCGACCCAAATTCCCTGCTCGAGATTCTCGTCAGATTAAGATCGTCGGAAAAACGCTCTGCAGAACGCGCCTGACTTATCCGCAAAATGACGAAGACCCGCAAAAATCGCGGGTCTTCGTCTGCTTGGGAGTGGGGCACTGCCTAGTAAACGTAGACCGGCATACCGACCTTCACCATGCTCACAAACTGCTTGTCGGCGAATCTCGGTATGCGGGCACAACCATGGCTCGCGGCCTTGACCGGGATCGAGTTACTGCCGTGGATTGCGATACCGCCGTTGAAGTAGCTCGGGTTGTAGATCATGCCGAGCGGCGCCTTTCGAACACCTTTAATCTGCCGCTGGATCTTGAAGGTTCCGCGGGGGGTGTCAGCCTTCTGCCATTTGCCTTCGCTGAAATATCGCTCACCGTTACCGGTCGACGTGGACAGGACATTCGTAACTTCGCCTGCGTCATCGACCAGGAAGATCACCTGACGGCTTATGTCGATCTCGACATGCGCCGCGCCAGAGTGCTTTGCGACAGGCTTTGCAGCAAGGCGAAGGCTTCGCAAAACGTCGTCGCTCAATACGCCCGTGCGCTTGAGGCCTTCGACCTTTTGAAAGGCTATGATTCCCTGCCGCGTCGAATCGTCCGCCTTCCCGTCGACTTTCGTGATCCAGTAACCGAGGCTCGAGAGAGTCTGCTCCGCTTCCTGCACTCGCGCCGCCTTCATCCCGGCAGCTGACGGAGCCTCGTTAGCATGAACGTTGGCTACAACGGTCGTTAAAAAAAGCACTGACAATAAACCAAATTTTCCGAAACTGATCGAAAGATTGCTTAGGGTTTTCATTTTCTTTTCCACCATATGTCGGCCGCATTTAGCGGCTCGTTCGAGGAGACGACTGTCGGTAACGCTTTTTGCGTCCGCCAATCACGAACGCGTAATTAAAATTAGAATTGCATCAGGTGATACACTTTTTTGGCGACCCGATGGCCGAAACACCTGTAAAGATACAATTTCGCTCGACAACCTACACCGTGGGCAGCACGGTCATATTGGACGGGATTTCCCTTGAGGTGCATGAGGGAGAGACGGTCATACTGCTGGGCGAATCAGGCTGCGGAAAGACGACTACGCTCAAGATGATCAATCGGCTCATCGAGCCAACCGATGGCGAGGTTCTGGTCGAGGGAAAGCCGACGACGGAATGGGACCCGATCATCCTGCGGCGGCGTATCGGTTACGTTCTTCAGGAGGCGGGGCTGATGCCTCATTTTTCGGTGGCGGATAACGTCGGGTTAGTACCAAAACTTCAAGACTGGGAGAAAGAGCGGAGAGCGGCGAGGATCATCGAAATGTTGGAGCTGGTGGGTCTACCGCCCGCAAGATTCGCCGACCGTTTTCCGCATGAACTTTCGGGCGGTCAGAGCCAGCGGGTAGGTGTCGCGCGTGCGCTCGCTGCTGACCCCGACATTATTCTTCTCGACGAACCCTTCGGGGCTCTCGATGCAATAACGAGGACGCGCCTTCAGCGAGAATTCGCAGAGCTCGTTCGCTCATTACATAAGACCGCGGTTTTTGTCACACACGATCTACATGAAGCGATGCTGCTGGGTACGCGCATCGCGCTGATGGAGAAGGGTCAGATCGTTTTATCGACTACGCCTGATGAGTTCGTGAGATCCGAGCTGCCGCTGGCGAAACAGTATATGGGAACGATCGCGATGCGCTGATGAGCTTTTTTCAGTTCTTACAAGAAAACTGGCGGGAATTGCTCGGGCTTACGCGCGAGCACGTCGTGCTTGTTCTCATTTCAACGGGCCTGGCGGTCGCGATCGGCGTTCCGCTCGGAGTTCTGCTGACGCGAACGAAGTCATTGCGAACGCCCGTACTCGGATTCGCGAACGTAATGCAAACGGTGCCGAGCCTCGCGTTGTTCGGGTTGCTGATCCCGATCCCTTTCATCGGCGGTATAGGAGCTCGTACGGCGATCATCGCGTTGGCGCTTTATGCACTTTTGCCAGTGATCAGAAATACGGTCACGGGAATCCTCGGGCTTGAACCAAAGATCCAGGAAGCGGCAGTCGCGATGGGAATGACGGGTTGGCAGCGACTTCGCCTGGTTGAGATCCCGCTTGCGATGCCAGTTATGCTAACCGGAATTCGGGTCGCCGTCGTCATCTCGGTTGGTGTGGCGACTGTGGCCGCCGCTGTGGGCGCGGGCGGACTCGGGACGTACATCTTTCGCGGCCTCCGGCAGAATGATAATAATCTTTTACTGGCAGGCGCAATTGCGTCTGCGGTTCTCGCACTGTTATGCGATTTCGCGATCGGACAGGTGGCAAAGGCTTACGAGATCGGCGCTCGAAGATCCGTTGGCAGAAAATTCTTTAGCTTCGGGTTCGCCGCTGCGCTGATCCTGTTTGCACTTTCTTCGTTGGTACCGGGTCTCAGATCTACAGCGTCTGAAACGGGTATCGAAAAGATCGTTGTCGGATCGAAAGACTTCACCGAATCCGTGATCCTGGCTGAGATCCTCGCACAGATTCTGGAAAGAGACGGAATTGTCGTAGAACGCGAGTTCGAGCTTGGCGGAAATATTCCCCACGATTCTCTGATCTCCGGGCAGATCGATGTCTATCCGGAATACACCGGAACGGCCTACACAGCTATTCTGAAGCATCCGCCCCTCACTGATCCTCAGGAAGTTTACAAACAGACGAAGACCGAGTATGCCGCTAAATTCGACTTGGTCGTCGGCCCGCCTCTAGGCTTCGCAAATGACTTCGCGATCCTCGTCCGAGGCGAGGTTGCACGCGAGAACGGCTTACAGACCATCTCGGATGCCGTCCCGCTGGCGAGGAACTGGCAAGCCGGCTTTGGGCAAGATTTCATGTCGAGGGCCGATGGATATCCCGGATTTGCGAAGGTCTATGCGTTTAATTTCGCTAAGCAGCCAAGGGAGATGGATCTTTCTTTGACATATCGAGCCCTGCAATCCGGCGAGTTGGACATAATTGCGGGGAACTCAACAGACGGTTTGATCTCGGCCCTCGACCTGTTCCAGCTAAAGGACGACCGTCACTATTTCCCTCCATATCAGGCAGTGTTTATTGCTCGTTCGACCAAACTCGGGGTTTTGAATGCTGCGTTTCAGAAACTGAATAACGCGATCTCAACGGAAGAAATGCGGAACCTAAACTACGAAGTCGACGGCAATAAGCGGTCGCCGCACGAAGTAGCGGCGGAGTGGGTTCGGTCGAATTAGCTTGCAACTTTCCGTAACTTGCTGTAATCTCACAATTTGAAATTCCTTCTCTCTTTTGTCGACGGTAAATTCGCCCTCAGTGTGAGTAAGCGAGCAGAACTCGAGAGATGGTTCCTTAATAACTGTCAGAAGCGGCTCTAGCTTTTTGTTGAGCCTTCTCGCGTTGGTCATTCGCTCTACCGTTAAGCCGAAAGTATTACCCACCGTTAGATAACTTCTTAGATAATCGAAAACTGTAAATAGAATTCTGCCTTTTGTGCGGATTGACTGGGGCTTTAGTCCAGCAATCATCCAAAGGGGTTGGCGAATTCCAGTTTCTCGGTAAAGAGATAGAAGAAAATACATAATGAGTTTTAAAGATTTGGGCTTGCAGCAGTCCTTAACGGACCGATGCGAGTCATTGGGTTACACTGAGCCTACACCTATTCAAAAGCAGGCTATTCCTTTAGTTTTAGAAGGCAAGAACGTCATCGCGACAGCCGAGACCGGAACGGGTAAAACCGCCGCCTTCTTGCTTCCGATCCTTCAAAATCTTGGCATTAGCCAGAAGAAGGGCTCGACAGTCCTTATCCTGTCGCCGACGCGCGAGCTGGCAAACCAGACCGACGCGGCATGCCGCCAATTTGCACCCAAACACATCCGCTGCGCCTCGATCATTGGCGGAGCTGGTTATAAGGCCCAGATTGACGCGATCCGCCGCGGGGCAAACATAATCGTTGCCACCCCCGGCCGTTTGATGGACTTCATGGAGCAGGGAATGTTGAATCTTTCGAAGATCGACACCCTCGTGCTCGATGAGGCCGACCGTATGCTCGATATGGGCTTTCTGCCGGCTATCAAACGAATAAACAAGGCGATCCCGGCAAACCGACAGACTTTGTTCTTTTCGGCGACGCTTTCGGGTGAGATCGAACGAATCGCGCTTTCGTTGATGGACGATCCGCATTACGTCGAAATAAGCACACGCGGAAAGGCTGCCGTCACGATCGAACAGACGGCTTATCCGGTGGGACACCAGTTTAAGATGCCTCTTTTACTCGAGCTTCTTGATAAGGAAGACTTCGAAAGAGTGCTGATCTTCACCCGGACAAAGCGTGGTGCCGATCGCCTCGCTCATGTCCTTGAACAGCGGGCTCACAAATCGAATCGTATTCACGGCGACCGTTCCCAGTCCCAGCGTGAGGCTGCTCTGAGGGGCTTTAAGTCGGGTAAAACAAGGGTTTTAGTTGCCACGGACGTGGCTGCACGAGGAATCGATGTCGATTCGATTTCACATGTGATAAACTACGATATCCCCGAAGTGCCTGAGGACTATGTCCATCGTATCGGCCGTACGGGCCGGGCGGGCAACAAGGGACGGGCGATAACTCTCTTTACGAACGCCGAAGAACATTCGATGCGGGCGATTGAGCGGCTGACGGGCCAGAACGTGGAACGCATGCTGCTACCGGCTTTCGGTGGCGAGCTTTTCACGGCTCCAGCACCGGTGTCACGCAAAAGCGGGGCTCCAAGAAGTTTTCGCTCATACGGCGGCAGACGCCGTAAATAACTTAAGGAAAGCGAAATATGAAAGCAGAAAAATATGCAGTAGGCGATTCGATAGTGATGATGTGTTCGGCATGTGATGTCGATCAGAATCATCTTGTTCAGACGGTGACTAAGCTTGGAAAGATCACGTCAGCTATGTGTGAAGCTTGCTCTACAGCAAGCACTTTCAGCCGCGGGGTAAAGACCTCGGTCAATGTTGGCAAATCGAACAAAGCCGCTTCGCCGTATGATCGCACACGTAAATATAAGAAGGGCCAGGCGATGATGCACACGCATTTTGGCCAGGGTGAAGTAACAGCGGTCTTGGATCTGCAGAAGATAGACGTTCTTTTCGGAGACAGGACCCGCCGCCTTATTCACGCCCAGGAATAAGAATACTCACAATTAGCTAATAAAAAGGCGGTTCCAGAATTGGAACCGCCTGACTTTTGCCTATCGACACGTGGTGTGTCTACCGTCTTCCCTTCAGTAGAAACCCAATAACTAATCCGATCGCCGCCGAGATCAGAATCGTCTGTCCGGGCTTTTGTCGGGCGTATTCTTTGGCGTCCTCGACCAGCTCCTTCGGATCCTTGTTTTGAAGGTCCTTAAACTTGTCACCTGCCTGAGCGAATTTCTCGCCGGCAAAATCCTTTGCTTTCGTCGCGGCATCTTGCAGCCGCTGCCCATATTCCTGTGCCTGCATCTTTAGATCTCCCAAAAATTCATCATCCAAGAGGCTGCTCGCCCCGCCGGCCTGTTCCGGTACTAACGGCACAAGGCTTTGTTCCAGTTCTCTCTCAGCTTTTTTTACTTCAGCTTCATATTCCGACATATTCTAGGTCCTCCTTGTCTTTCGGCTGTCGCCGTCGCAGCTATTGTAACGAAAGTTGACACAAAAAGTTCAGCCAAACCTCCTCAATGCAAACTTCGAACCCGACCTACCAAATCCCGTAAAGAGTGCTTGACAAGTTCTTTCCCAAGTGAGAATCTGTCGCGTACGCAAGTAAGTAAGCACTTACTTAGCGACCAACGGAGGCACTTTTTTGATCAAGGACCTATTCAGTTGTGACTACACGGGCCGCATGACGGCTGACGCTCGTCGCGAGCAAATTCTTCAAACCGCAGTAAGTCTTTTTTCGCAACGCGGTTTCAAGGGAACGACGACTAAAGAGATCGCTAAAGCGGCCGGTGTGTCTGAAGCGATAATTTTCCGGCACTTTGCCACAAAGGATGAGCTTTATGGCGCGATCCTGCACAGCAAAACCTGTAATGACGGGCTGCATCGATTTCCATGGGACAGTAACGAGTTCCTTCAAGAAGCGATAAGGCAAAAGGACGATTTTGGTGTCTTCTACAACCTCGCGCTCGAGGCGATAAACAATCATCACAAAGACGAGCCATTCATGCGGTTGCTGTTCTATTCGGCCCTCGAAGAGCACGAATTGGCGGACCGCTTTTTTGGCGAGTTCGTTACTCGGGTCTATGGATTCATCGGCGAGTATGTGCGAGAGAGACAGGCGGACGGCGCGATGCGGGAAATCGATCCGCCGGTGGTTGTACGAGCTTTCCTGGGAATGCTGATCCATCATTCGCTAAACAACATTTTGTGGGACAAGAAACGGCTGCTTCTGAATATTACGAATGAGGAAGCGGCGAAGAATTTTGCGCAGATCGTCCTTCGGGGTGTTCTTAAGTAAACGGATCTCGACTGGATATCGATCCAATTTTTATAAGTAAATGAG
>JANMUW010000036.1:0-5444 GCA_031392105.1 Acidobacteriota bacterium
CCAATGAATTTCTTGACGGCCTTGACGCCGCTTCCGATCCGCGTTTCCTTTCGTTTTTCCGGATCGAGCTCAGCAAACTTTTCGGCGCCGAGGAACTTCGATAGAACGTTTCGCGGAAGCGTCTTGCCGTAACCGATCGACGCTAGCAGATCTTCGGGCCGGCCCAACCCGTACTCGTTGGCGATCCGTTTCATCTCCGCGTCGTTGTTGATAAGTTTTTTCGGCGCAACTCGAAACCGGTCAGCCTCCTTCTCTAGGAGCTTTCGTCCCATCTCAATCGAATCCGCTCTCTGCTGCTCGGAGATCCAGTGGCGGATGCGGTTCTTTGCTTTGGATGTAATGACGTAGTTCAGCCAATCGCGAGACGGTTTTGAGTTGGCGGTCGTCATGATCTCGACGACGTCGCCATTCTGGAGCTCATGTTTGATCGGCACGATCCGGCCGTTAATTTTCGCACCGGTGCAGGTATCGCCGACTTCCGAGTGAATGGCGTATGCGAAGTCGATCGGGCTCGCACCGCGAGGAAGTTGAATGACCTTCCCTCTCGGGGTAAAGGCATATACGTCCTTCGGAAAAAGATCCAGCTTCAGCGATTCAATGAAATCTTCCGAGTCTCCGTTATCGGCATTGTCTTCGACGAGAGGAAGGAGAAGCTTCTCAACCGTCTTACGAAGCTCGTCCAGATTGCCGTCGTCGTCCGGCGAGCCGAGTTTGCTTTCCTTATAGCGCCAGTGGGCAGCGACACCCTCTTCGGCGATCTGGTGCATCTCCTCGGTGCGTATCTGTACCTCGAATGCTTGCCCGCCGTCCCCAATTACGGACGTGTGCAGCGATTGGTAGAGATTATCCCGTGGTATCGCTATCCAGTCCTTAAAACGCTCAGGAACGGGGGTCCAGAGATCGTGAATGACGCTGAGCGCCAGATAGCAATTCTTTTTGTCGTTCGATGTTATGACCCGCGCGGCGATCAGGTCGTAAACCTGCTCGATCATCAGCTTCTGCTTTTTCAGTTTCTTCCAGAGCGAATAGAGTCGCTTGACCCGTCCCTCGACGAGCACGAAGGGAACGTCGTTCTCGGCGAGCCGCTCTTCGATCGTGGCCTTTATCTTTTCAAGGATCGCTTCCAGTTCCGGACGCCGTGCATCAACCTCTTTCGCCAGCCGCCTGTATTCTTCAGGGTAGAGATTCTGGAACGCAAGGTCTTCGAGTTCGCTGCGCACCTTACCCATTCCGAGGCGATGGGCGATCGGAGCATAGATATCCAGAGTTTCTTGCGAGATGCGAGCCCGCTTTTCGGGCTTCAGGAATTGCATCGTCCGCATGTTGTGAAGACGGTCCGCGAGCTTGATCAACACGACGCGAACGTCTGTGATCATCGCAAGCACCATTTTACGAACGTTCTCGGCCTGCTGCTTTTCTTTTGAAAGATTACTGATGTGGGCTATTTTCGTCAGGCCGTCGACAAGAAGCGTTACTTCGTCACCAAAGTACGACTTGATCGTATCGAGATCAACGAGCGTGTCTTCGACCACGTCATGGAGAAGTCCGGTCGACACACTAACTTCGTCAAGCCGGAGATCGGCCAGAATATCGGCGACTTCGAGCGGATGGACCAGATAAGGCTCTCCCGAGGCGCGCTTTTGCCCGCGATGGTGGAGGGCGGAAAACAGGTAGGCCCGGCGGATCAGATCAATGTCTGCTCCCGGCCGGTTCGCCGATACCTTTTCGATGATGTCTTCAATGCGGATCATCCTGAGCTAACTTCAATATTACAATCTAACGCGCCGCCTTTGTTATTTTTTTACAAGCCGACCGCTCAACGCCGGGCAGCGAAAACAAAAGGTGATGCCCGACTTTCGAATCGGGCATCACCTTTCTAAAAGAACATGTCGAAATTATTTAGCGGCGTTCGCGTTGGCGTTCGCATTTGCTGCTTCTTCTTCAGCCGCACGACGAGCATCCATCTCATCCTGGATCGCCTTATCGACTTTACTTAATTCCAGAAACTTCTCTCTTCCGGCGTCAGCCTGAGTTTTCAAAGCGTCCCGATCAGCGGTCCGGCCTTCCATGTCGGCGAGTCGCATGGCCTGGGCATCAAGACTAGCTTTGTACGACCGCGCCGATTCGAAAACTTTTAATAGATCAAGATTCTGCTTTAACTGCTGATCGGTAAGTGACTTGATATTCAAAGTCGTCGCATTCTTAACCGCGTCCGGTTCGAGAGCGACGGCTTGGTCAATCAGCTTAAGTCCATCCGCGACACAACCACGAAGTGTTTCCAACTCAGCCGGGTTCTCCGGCTTTACCCATTGAAAGACGTCTTTCCCGTCTTTCTTAACGGTCTTCTTGGTCTGTTCGGTATCAGTAACTTCGTTCGCGCACGTGTTCTTACGCGATGCGAGCGAAGTAAGAGCCTCGGCACGATTCTGAGGTTCAATATCCGTACTGTTCGACCGATCCGTTACCCATTGCTGCCATTCGGTGGGCTTCTGTAAGTTATCGAGAAGACTTGCCACGGCCTTGTAAGAACTTTGATCATTCTTATCGAGCGCGAGAGCCTTCTTGTAAGCTCCCATTGCTTCCTCTGCCCACTCGGTTTTCTCACGATCGCCTATGTACCGCGAGTGAAGTGTCCGAGCCAGAAAAACCTGCGCGGTTCTTCCTTCCATCGTCGCACCTTCAGGATCACGGGCCGCCGCCTTCCGAAACAACTCTTCCGCTTCCGCAAACTTCCGTTCTTTATAAGCAAGCGAACCGTCTACCAGGTTCTTCCTGGACATAACGCGGTTAAAATACGAACAGTTCGTTGTAAGAAATACCGATAATGTAAGTAATACAAGTACCCCTAAACGAGAAAATCTCATTTTCGACTCCATATCCAGCCGGTAAAAAGAAAACCGTAGGACGTCCTGCGGCTTCTTTTCTTACCGGCCATAATTATTGTGTTAGATCGTCAATTTGCAGACCGATGGGCGAAGCACCTGCCATCTTCGCCGCGTCAATTACCTTTACGACATCACCGTATTTTGCAAGCTTCGGAGACTTGATAAAAATGGTCTTCTCAACTTCGTTCGTGTTCTCGCGAAATACGCCGTTCGTCGTTCTCTGAGCGAAAATATCAGTGAGCTTTGCGGTCAACGCGGTCGGATCGTCAACACTGCCGGCGGATTCGTTATTCAACGAAATACTACGGTTCTCCCGGTTGATCGCGATCACCAGTGTAAGAGGATTCGGCTTAACATCGACCGGCTGCTGCTCCTTCGGTTCGGCCGGCACCTTTGCCTCGAACTTGCTTGGTTTGACCGGCGTAATGACCATGAAGATGATCAGCAGCACAAGCAAAACGTCGATCAAAGGCGTCACGTTAATTCTGGGTACGGCACCTTCACCTATGGCGCCACCTGACATTCCCATATTCCTTTCTCCTGCCTCGATATTTAGGCTATATACTTAACCCTGGGGAGGAGCCCCTCCCTTTTTCTTATCTGCAACGAGCCCGATCTTATCGATATCCTGCTTCCGGATCGCGTCGATCGCCTCAACAACAGTTCCATAATCGACATCGATACCGCTCTTGATATACACGATCCGCTTATCAGGGGCCTTGTCCTTCATCATGGTCTGGATTTTATCACCCAGGGCCGTGAGCGGTAACTGCTCTTTGCCGATATAGAAATTGGTATTATCCGGGATCGAGATCACAACGGACGTGTCCTTTGTAATTTCTCCGTCTTCCTCCGGCATGATGAGCTCCTTCGGAATGTTTACCGTGACTCCTTGCTGCAGCAGCGGTGTAACGATCATGAAGATGATCAGAAGCACCAGCATGACGTCCACCATCGGGGTTACATTGATCTCCGAATTATATTCGCTGGTTCCACCGATTGATGCTCCCATAGCAATTATTCTCCTTGTAAAACTCTATCGACGAACTTAGCCTCTCAGAGCTTTTGTACGCTGCTTGATGAAGTAATCAACCAACTCAGAAGCCGAGTTCTCCATTTCGACACCGAAACTCGTCACTTTGTTCGTAAAATAGTTGAAGAGCCACACAGCGGGAACCGCCACGGCGATACCGAAGGCTGTCGCGACGAGAGCTTCTGCGATAGCAGCTCCAACCGCACCGATACCTGCATTCTCAGCCTGAGCGAGAGCGACAAAGGCACCGATGATACCCACAACGGTTCCGAACAATCCGACAAACGGAGCCGTCGAGCCGACGGTAGCCAAACCGGCGAGACCGCGTTTGAGCTCAGCCGTTTTGACGGCGATCGCTCGCTCGAGAGCACGCTTCGACGCTTCCATTTCGTCAGCCGAAATATCCGTGTTGCCCTGATGCGCTGCGAATTCTTTCAAGCCTGAAGAAACGACCATTGCGAGGTGCGAATCCTTGTGCTTGTCGCTGATGTTGATCGCTTCATCGATATTGCTGTTCTTCAAAGCCATCGCAACCTTCGGCGCATACTGCCGTGACTGCTGTCGGGCTTTGTTATAGGTAAGCCAGCGTTCGATGCCGACCGCGATCATGTAGACCGATTGAACGAGAAGCGTGGCGATAACGATCCAGCCCGGAATCGTCAAGCTCTTCGCGATATCGTAGATACCGAATGAGATCTTCGCTTGCTCAGCAAACATCAAAAATACGCCCATGAAACCCGTTCCTAACAGGCCTGCAAGAAATGTCATGATTTTTCCTCCAAAGAAATCAAAAGAATTTTATGATTGCGTTTTCAATATAGAAATTCGAAAAGCGGCTCATTGAAGATGCCGCTTTTCGAATGTTCCGCTTACGGAACGAAATTATATGTGATCACACCCGACACTTTTACGGGTTGACCGGAAAGCTGTGTCGGGCTGAATCGTGCTCCACGAGCAGCCTGAACAGCCGCTGCACGGAGAAGCGGGTGGCCGCTCACTGCGCTCGCCGAGACAACGCTTCCGCTCTCATCGATCAACACCTGAACGGTGACAGCTCCGCTTGCGCGAACAGCTCTCGCTGCCGGCGGATATGGCGGCTTTGGAAGACTCGTCGCCTTACCGTTCAACACACCACCCGAGATCTGCTTCGGAACTTTCTTAACTGGTGGTGGTGGTGGTGGTGGTCCAGCACTTGAATCGGCTGAATCTGCATCGGTACTACTACCGCTTCCACTTCCCGTATTCACTACCCGAGCCATGCTCGGATCCACCTGCGCTCCGGTATCGGAGTCCATGCCTCCAAGCTTCGCGAAGCGATCTAGGCGCAACTCTTTTACGGGGTTCTTATTTACGCTTGTCTGTTCCGGAGGCTTTACAGGAGTTGACATTATGTTCTGAATCAACTCCTTTCGAATATCAACGTCAAGCTCCTTTTTTTCAGGTTGCTTTTCCGGTTCGGGCTCCGGTTCGTCTTCGATCACGGGAGGTGCAACCAGCGTCTCAAGTGAGAGCTCATCGCCGCCCAT
>JANMUW010000041.1:0-7905 GCA_031392105.1 Acidobacteriota bacterium
GAACACCGGGCGCGGCGAGGCCTATTACACATTCGATATGCGGCTCGCACGCCGATTCCTGGTCAAGGAACAACGCTTCCTGGAACTTACGTTCGAGGCGTTCAACCTTTTCAACCGTACGAACTTCAACGGAGTTAACAACGTGGTGGGCACGGCATGCGTCGCCAGTTTCGCGACAAACCCGAACTGCTCGGGCGCAACCAACGTCATCCCGATCGAAGCTCGCGGCCAGCGTGGACTCTCGGCAACAGCCCCGCTCGGATTTACATCCGCCGCCCCGGCGCGGCAGCTGCAGTTCGGCGTTCGATATAATTTTTAGAGACTCCTGATGCAGGAACAGAAGAGCGTCCGTCATTCGTTTGACAGGCGCTCCTTTCGTGAGTGACAGCGCAATATCCTGAGCCTGCGTTCGATGCGTGTTGAAAAGAGGCAAAGGACGACCAAACGTTATCGTCGGCCGAGGGACTCCCGCACGTTTCTTTAATGGAGCCGGTGATAGGACTTGAACCTACGACCTGATGATTACAAATCAACTGCTCTACCAACTGAGCTACACCGGCAAGGCGTGTGGGGCGACGTGGGCAAAGTGTGATACTACAAAAACGTTTTACCGAGCGCAAGTTTCGCCCGCCTAAGCCCGCAAAACCCTACATCCGGACGACTTTCAGCGTGTTTAACAATGAAAAAAAGTTGTTGACGCACTTTTGCCGGAAAGGTTACGATAATTGAGGCCAGAATATGGCCGATCCGCCATTTTAGGTCCTCCGCTTCTTCATCCGGAGTTCTTCATCCGAACTATTCAGCCGACGTAAAAAGGAGAAAATCGTGAGATTTCAAATCGTTTGCAAAAGAGTTGCTGCGGCCACATTCGCAGCCTTCAGCATATTTACCGCAGTAACCTTCGCACAACAGCCGCCGTTAACCGTAACCGCCCCGACAGTTCGCAGTATGCGCGTAGCCGAGCGCAACAACCTGTATTGCGCCGGGTACGTTCAGTCTTCGCCTATTGACACGAGCCGCAAGCTCGTCGGTGGAGTCGAGGAGCAGGAACAGTTCATGTACAGTCAGAATAATTTTGTGTACATCAACGCGGGCACGAACAAAGGGATGCAAGTCGGCGACATGCTGAGCGTCGTTCGGCCCCGCGGACAGGTCAAGACTCGCTGGACAAATAAAGGCAGCCTTGGATTTTATGCACAGGAGGTCGGAGCCCTTGAGGTCGTCCGCGTAAAAGCGGAAGTATCGGTCGCGAAAGTAAAAACTTCGTGCGACAACTTAATGCTCGGCGACCTGGTCCAACCGATGCAGGTACGCGTGGCGCCGGAATACACGCAACGACCACCGCTTGATATCTTCGCTGATCCGAACGGAAAAGCCGTTGGTCATTTGTTCATGGCCCGCGATAACGCCGAAGTGATCACGCGCGACTATATCGTTTACATTGATCTCGGCGCCGAAGATAACGTTCAGGTCGGCGATTATCTTACGATCTTCCGACCGCTAGGCGATGGCAATCCGTTTTTCGGAGATTGGGGCGAATCAGTCAGCGCCCGAGATCCGGGATATCAGAGCTTCGAATATCGCGGTGGTCGTTTTTCAAATCAAGCCGGAAGAAAAACAGGCGACCAGGCGAAGGGCAAAGCCGTGACTACCGAAGCGGCAAAAGATGACCGTCCCCGAATCCGAAAAGTTGTCGGCGAGATGGTTATCCTTAACGTCAAGGAACGTACGGCGACAGCGTTGGTAACTCGAACCGCTCAGGAGATCCACACCGGAGATCATGTCGAAGTTCAGTAACCGATAGCTTACGCTCGCAACACAGACGAAGGCCCGGATCGCAAAGATCCGGGCTTTCGCTTTTCGTTCATACTATTTTGGTCGCTGCTTGAGAAGAACAGGATTGTCCGGATTCACTCGAGCCATTTTATCGAGCGTCACATTCAAATTATCGGTTTCACCTTTCTCGATGAACGCTAACGCGAGGTTTTGAAGCACCATCTCGTTGTCCGGCTGAATTCGAAGTGCGGCCTCGAACTCCTTGATCGCCCGATCGACGTCACGAGGTGTTCTGAGGAAAAATGTCAGCCCGAGATCGTTACGCACCGTCAAATCGTTCGGAGTTTTCTTGAGGACCGCGGAATACCACTGCTCGGCTTCCGAGTATTGCTCGACGTCGAAATGGGAGTTACCGATCTTGATCGATGGCTCGATCGCTTCGGGTCGCAAGCGATTCGCTTTTTTGTAAAACTCGAGTGCATCGTCAAACCGCTGAATTTGATAGTAGAGGTCGCCGGCCGTCATCTGAGCGTCAAAATCTTGAGGCTCGCGTTTGGCTTTCTCGATCGCCGCCGTGACTTGCGGAAGAGCACCGCCGCTTTGTTCGCCGGTGCTCTGACCTATGGGTGGATGATTCGGCGGCAGGCCCGAATTCGAATCGGCAGAGAGGTTCGACGGAGAGTTGCCGGCGACGTCGATCGATGCGGTCCGGTTAACGCTGTTCGCAAACATGAAGCCGACCGCAAATCCGATAATGAGCCCTCCGACTCCGATCAATAATCTTTCACCGTTCATACTATGTGAGTGTGATACCGATCGACTGCAGAAATCGGTCGGGACGTTCGCCGCCGATCAATGCGAAAACATAATCGTTCGGTATCGTCTCAACTTCCCTTCCCGTACGGACATCTTCCAACACAACTTCATGTTCGCGCATTTCCTTGATGCCAATACCGAATCGCAGATCCAGAATGCCTTCATCCGCGCACTGGTACAGCTGGAATTTGTTTCCGAATTTTACCGTAGCAGCGAGCGATGTCCGAACAAGCAGCGTTACCTGATTTCGTTCGCTAACGGATCGCGGCTCGATCGATGACCCGAGCCGTTTAGCAACAAGATCGACTGCCCCCTCGACCGCGACGTTGCCTCCACCGACGACGATAATCTTTCGGCCAGTAAAGTCCTCGGGATCTGTCAGGCTGTACAATACCTTCGGCTCTTCCCGACCGTCGATCGTGAATTTCAGATCTTCGTTCGGAAGTCTCAGGCGATTGGGTGCACCGCGAAGCCCGATCGCGATCACAGCGCGGCGGGCTCGGTACGATCGTTGGGATCTGTCCGAACGGCGTTCGGTCTCGATCACGAAATGGTCGCCGTCTTCGGCCCGTGTGATTGTCTTGCAGCTTTCGAACTCGTTTACTTTAACTCCATGTTCATTCATTGAGTTCAGCCACACGTCCAAAATATTCTCCCGTTGATCGCCCGGGACGCGACCGATGATCTGTTCGAAGACGTCATGTTTGATAGCCGCTAGAAGCTTTTCTTTATTTGGTGCGAACTCATTTTTGTACGCGGCGACCAGATCGTCCGGGTTCCCTGCTCTGAGATGTGCCGCAATGCGGGATCGCAAAAGCGCGGCGATCTTTTCTCTTAGCGGCACGTAAAGATCGGCACGCAATGCCGACGGGATTTTCAGAGCAACTTCGTCCGACAACAGCAAGGACTGCCCACTGATCATGAGGTCGATTTCGGGATCGAGACCTTCCGCGATGAACCCGCTCTTGTCCTGATCGTCAGTCCCACCGTACTTTGATCTCGAAAGTCCAAGGCCTGCGGCCGGCAGTCCGCCGACCCAATCCTTCGTGTCAGGCTTAAAGAAAATGTACTTCCCTTTTGGATAAGCTTCGATCGATGACAGCACCTTGTCCTGCTCGATCGCGACATATCGGAGTCGCATTTCTTTCGCCGCGGCGGCGGCAGATGCGCCGGCGGGACCTATGCCGATGATCGCGACATCGTATTCGGCCTGCGGATCAGGCGCGGTCTTTTGCATTTCCGATACAATGTGCGAGATCACTTCGTATCCTTCTTTAACCGCGTTCTTGATAAGCGGCACGCCGGATACGTCGCCTATTATGTAGCAGCCCGGGACATTCGTCTGATAGCTCGCGCCGTCGCGCGTCGGCGCCGGCCGCGACACGACCGGCTTTGCCGTGTTGATAACGATGCACGCTTTCGGATTGACGGGGCACTCGGCCTGGCATGCGGTGTCCTCCATGCAAAGGTCGGGTGCGACTGCCACCGCGGTCCCATCGATAATGTCCAATACATCATGCGGGCATGCATCGACACACGCCCGGCATCCGATGCACCGCTCGGTAAAGATCACCGGGTGCGGATATGCCGGACCGCGATATTTTTCTATCCGCAATTCCGCCAGTTCGTCCGTCGAAAGAGTGCGGACTTTTTCCATTTGTGCGGAGAGTTCCGCTCGTCTCTTAAAGAAACCCGCGGCGCGAACCGAGTCGTTGACAATGACAATAAACCCGACGAGGAAGATCACTATTGTCATGCTCGCCCAACCGATCCAGGAAAGCCCGCCAAACGTCAAGGAGTCGCGGGGCACTAGCCAGATAAGCAGGATAACGAGTGCGAGACATACGAGGATGTGAAACGATTTCATCGGCCACCCAGCTCCTTGATCTTGTTGACTACGGCAACCCGGCGGCGCTCGGCCGCGTCCTCTGTTAGAAATTCGCTCCAGCGTTCGCTGCTATACGGATGCTGTACATGACATGAAATGCAATTCGCCGTATCTGCGCCGAATCGTGCGTCCCGCGACCCGGCTCCCGACGGCTTAGTGTGGCATGCGGCACAGGTTTGCCGCGGCGTCGTGCGGTCAATCGGGTCGAATGATTGATGACAGCTGGAGCATGTAACAAGGCCGCGCGAATCGGATCTTACGCCCTCGGGAGCCCTGAGTCGCGCGACATGGATCGTGTGAAATTGGCGGCTCAACTTTGACTGCTCGTCTTTATCTCCCGTCGCGGAGTTGCCGATCTCAGGTATCGTCATCGCGACCTCCGGGTAGACACCTTTCCATTTCCAGGTTCCGTTCTCGGCCGGATACCCATATGATCCGCCGTGCGCTGTTCGCACTGCGGTGCCATTGTACGTTTCGTGATTGGTGTCGTTGTGGCAATCGGCGCAGGAACGGATGGCCGCTGCAGTCAAATCATAATCAGCGCCTTGATGTTCCTTATGGCAAGCGATGCAGGTGATGCCTGCTTTCTCGTGTGCGGCGGTGTTTGATGCGTGGAACTCGTTCGCCTGATGACATCGCACGCATGAGTTTTCGATCGGCTCGTTTGGCGTATGACATGTCGTACAGGAGTTCGCGTTGGACGCAACCGCGACCGTGCTGTTCCGGATGTCCCATGCGTGCGCCGTCGAAAGCGCATTTGGCGCATATGTATTCGGAAATTTGAAAAACGCCAGGGCCCCGATCGCACCGACGACAAGGAACGCCCAGATGAACAATCCTATTCGCCACGGCCGTTTCAAATCCCCGGTCGGCGTCCAATTGAACATCGCCTTTCCGGGCCGGGGTTTTTCGGCAGGCCGCAGCCGCGATCCCCAATCTTCTTTTTCGCGCGTTCGTTTTTCCCAAAAGACTTTGAGAACGTCATCGACGCTGGGACGAGAGACAGGCACCCCGGGAGCATCAGCAGCGTCTACTGCAATACTCGACATCGTATCTGACGTCGTTTCCCGGATAACCAAAGAGATCGACGCCCCTGCACTTACAACGCCGATCGCGAAGGGCCCGATCTGGATAATATCGCCCGCCGCAAGCACGTCATGCTCCTGCGATCCGAGCAAGCGGCCGTTGAGAGTGAGCGGTGCGGCCGTCGAGAGATTGACGATCGCATATCTCGAGTCGGGCGTGAGGTTGATGGCGGCATGGATCCGCGAAACGGTTCCGTGGTCAAGAACCACGTCACACGTCTCCAATCGGCCGAGCAGTATCCGATCTTTTTGCGCTTCGATCGGATCTGAGTCCGTCCCGGCAAATTCGATATGAAATTTTCCGCGGGCTTCACTCATGCGTCAACGGACATTGAAATACACAACCTGCACGATATGGATCACCATCAGGACCAGCATGATCGAGGTAAAAAGTACGTGCGGCGGGAGCCACAGTTTCAATAGAGTATGCAAATAAACAAGGGCATCGACCCGGCGGAGCGTCGCTGCATTTTCGATTGCTTCCATGAGGCGGGCGTCGTCCAACCGGTTCATTTGCTCAGCCGCCGAACGGAATTCGCTACGAGCATCGGCGAGCATTGAGTTCAAATCTTCACGCTTGAAATACTGTCGCAGCAAATACCCCAGACCGAGAAAACGCCTTCGCACCTTTCGCTGAATCAGCAGTTTGAGTTCCGGGTTGGCAGTTTCATTTGCCGCCCGGACAAGCTCGGCCCTAAGTTCTTTACGCCTCGCCTCGAGATCCTCGACGAGCAGCGGTTCACGCTCAATACGAGTCATGAGGCGCGGCACGGTTATGTAGCAGAGCGCCCCGAACAAACCTGACGCGATTACGAGATCGAACGAGATCATCAGGGACTTCGTGAGCAAGCTGCCCGAATTGGTTCCGCCGTGCACAAGAAGCAGCACTCCGGCGAGAACCCCGAAGTAAATGTGCGACAGCATCCAATATCGCAAAGCCCCGGAGCGACGGCGATAGACCTGCTTGCGCATCGGATAAGCCATGACCCACACAATGCACACCAACCCCGTCAGGCCGGTCGCCCAACGCATCGTCAGCCAGCCGCCGGGACCTAGAAGTGATAAGTCCTGCGAGAAGGCCCGCGTCGCCCAGACGGCTAGAGTTCCGCCGATGATCACCGCAGCGATCCCGACGATATGCCAGATGGTCGCGACCAGATCAAATTTATGAATGTTCTCGACGACGGCGTGCGTTTTGCTTCGTGAGATCACGCCAAGCGTATCTTTGATCTCGTCAAAATATTCGCGCGGGTTTACCCGAACCAAAGCGCCTGTCGGACAGTTCTCTTCGCACGAATACGCTTCGCGTTTCGCACCCGGCGGATTCATTCCGGTGCCGTTGCAAAGATTGCATTTTACCGCCAGCAGATTTTCTGTTTGAACGACAGCGAGAGGCAACGACGGTTCGGAAAGCGAAAACACGGACAGAAGCTTTGAGATCGAACTCTTTCCATCGGAGCTTTTTGCGTCCGGCCGCGCGATCATTGAGATAGCGTCGTACGGGCACTGTGTCGCGCAATCAGAACAGCCGATGCAAGTCTTCGGATCGATATCGATCTGCCCGTCCGGTAACCGGGCGATAGCTCCTGTCGGACATCCGGTCAGGCACTTGGCGTCCATGCAATGCAAACATACTGACGGTGCCAACACACTCTGGATCGAGTGACTGCCAAGTTTTACCGGCCGCTCGATATGGATCCCGCGACGTACAAGACGCGTTTGGCCGTGGACCTTATGACATGCAAGCGAACAATTTCCGCACCTGATGCACTTCGACATGTCCATCACGAGCAAGTTGACGCCATCAACGATACCGGTCGCGATCTCGCGGGACGCCGCCGCCAGACTGCGGACATCCTCCGGATGCGCGGGCGAGCTCGCCGAAGCCGCCTCCGCCGATCCGGAAAAAAACGAGACGACCGTCGATCGCAATTCTTTGTCTTCGCGAAGCCGGGTTATTGCAACCTCGACGACTTCGGTCCGTCCTCTTAGAAGCGCCGTGTAATTCCATTGTGCCGTTGTATCGATCGCGTCGAGTCCAAGGCAACTGCCAGCTCCGACGAAATCGAGTCCGACAGATTCGTCAGTTTCGACAAGCAGCTCCGCGGCTTCCGGATTGCCCTCGATACCGCTCACACGCTCGATCCAACCATTCCGCACGAACACGACACGATTTATCGGATCGCCTTCGCGAAACAGGACATGGCCCTCTTCGTAAACGGCGAATCGGGCCGCATCGGTAAACCGTCGCAAGACGTCCGCACCCATATCGAGCCCGGCAAATTGCTGAATTTCCTTCAGGGTTATGGTCAGACCGTATGCGCGGTAATTGCGATCGAG
>JANMUW010000102.1:0-2763 GCA_031392105.1 Acidobacteriota bacterium
GCGGACGTTTCGCCGAAATTTCGCTTGCCACAGGAACGATGAACGTAAGCCTACCGCCAAGCCAGAATGCCGAGATAGACGCAAGCATCCTTCGAAACGGCAAGATCGACAACACTTATTCCGAAATGAAACCCAAGACACGCAATAATGCATTTACCGAAAAACTGATCGCGGCGAAGTCCGGTTCGGGCGGCGTGCCTCTGAAATTTACCGTCGGCGATGGTAATTTGAATATCTCGCAAATCGTTAAGCAATAATAAGGTTCCATAACTTGGAATTTGGTTTATTAAGGTGATAAGTTTGAGTGCTTATCGCCTTTTTTATATGACCATTAAATCAGATATCTGGCTCCGTCGGATGGCAGCGGAGAACGGGATGATCGACCCTTTTCTTCCGGAATTGTTGCGTGAAGTAAACGGTAATCGCATTATCTCGGCGGGTGCATCCAGCTATGGATACGACATGCGCCTTGCTGATGACGGCTTTCGCATTTTTTCGTCGGTTCACGGCAAAGAGATCGACCCTAAACGCTTCGACGAGCAATATTCTCTGATCGAACCTGAGATCCATCAGGCTGATGACGGAGCACAATATTACCTTCTACCGCCGCATCATTACGGCCTCGGCGTTACTGTAGAGACCTTTAAAATGCCACGAAATGTCACCGGTGTGGCTCTCGGAAAATCGACCTACGCGAGAGCCGGCCTTTTGGTCAACACAACACCGCTCGAAGCAGGCTGGACTGGACGGCTTGTCGTCGAGATCGCAAATCTCGCCAACCTTCCGCTTCGCGTTTATGTGAACGAAGGAATCGGTCAGATCCTGTTCTTCGAATCCGACGAAGATTGCGCGGTAAGTTACGAAGACCGCGGCGGGAAATATCAGGGACAGACCGGTCTTACTTACGCAAAAGTCTAGTTAGAAGCTCTTCTTGAAAAGGTACGACGCCTTTATAAAAAAGGTGCGCCCATTGCTGCGGAACCCCTCCTCACGAAGGTTGCGAATGAACGGATTGTATCCCTTGTAATTGATGTCGTCATTGTAACCCGCGTATAGCGCCGTTCCCGGGCTCGGGCTCCAGCCGAGAACGAATTGAGGACGTACCCGTCGATTCAATGTCGAATAGTCGAGTCGCAGTCGTGCAAATGTGTTTCTCGTAAATTGATAGACGGAACGCGAGCTAAACAGATTGTCGTCAAACGCAACGAGACCCGTATCGTGTCGAACGAGCCGCCGCTTGGTGTAGTTCAGTTGAGTCTGGAAAGCCGTTGTCGGTTGATAACGTATCGTTGATTCAATAAGCAGCTGATCGCCCGGACCGGGATCGAGACCTGGGACCGGAATCGCCGGCGGTTTTGGGGGATGGGGCAAGCACGCGGTTGGATCTGCCGAGCACTGGGCGAGATAATTCTGAAATGCGCTACTTGCTCGTGGAAAATCCGGGCCGGCACCGAAGTCGTAATCCATCAATCCCCACGTATAGTCCGTAAAAAAGAAAAGGTACCATTGTTTGCTCGGAGTCGTTTCAATAAAACCTTGAACAGCTTTAAAGTGTGCACCGCGCTCGGACGTGTTGTTGGCAAATCCACCGTGCGGAAGATCGAATTCATTGGCATACACTCGCTCGAAGCCGTACTGAATATTTGCTGCGATAAAAGTCTGCCGTTGCAACGAAACCTGGCCGCGTGTATTCGTAATGAAATATTGGCTTCGTCCCTTCCAGTCGAAGGTTACGTTCGTTTCGTTCCAGACTCGTTTTGAGATGATAGCTTTTTTTGCGTCGCGGTCGGTTTCATACTGAATATACGACCCCCAGTAATTGGTGTCCGTACGATTCGTAAATCCTACGTCTGCGCGATATTCGCGCGAGCGGCCCTGGCCAAGGAAGTTCATGTATAAGTTCCGGCCGGACCTGTCGAGATAGACCCTGTAGCCAAGCCCATCACCCGTGCGGTATTCGACCTCATCCCGATCCGGATCATAAAAGTGCGTTTTGGTTCTTGTGCCAAGCACCTGAAATTCACCGACAGTTTTCGGATTGAGTTTGAATCGTCCGTCAATTCCCGCGGTGTTGTTATGATTGTCGACAAAGTTATACGTCGTCGCAAAAAATCCCAGGCTGTTCGCCCGCCCGATGTCACGCTTGTATCGAAGGACACCGATCTCCGCGTTCTGCTTGAAGATCCGTTCGTTGGGGCAAAGCTCCCAGGGATTCTTTGTTGCGATGCACTGTGCGAGAGCCTGCCGATCATCTTTGGAAAGGTTCCCACTCGTTCCGTTGTCCGATGCGTAGAGCAGCCCGAACGTATTTTTTCCTCTTCTTCCGGTCAGCTTTGCCGCGATATCCGGGTCAACGATCGCACGAGTGTTAACAACGTTCAGCCCACTCTGGAAAATATCTATCCGTTCGAGAAAGAACGGACGCTTCTCAGGAAAGAAAACCGGGAAACGGAGGTTTGCGGTACTGATCGGCGCATCAGCTTCGACCTGGGCGAAATCCGGATTGTATGCGAAGTCGAGTGTGATAGTCGGCGTCAACCCGAACTTAGCGGTCAACCCGAACTCGCCTTTGATCCCGTCATTGACGTATCTGCCGGCGGGATTGCCGTCGAACGTAAAACGCGTCCGCCGTCCGGATTCACTCAAAGTAAAACTCGGATTTATTTCAAGCTGACGGGTCGTTTCAATTCCGTCCAGGCCTGTTACATGGCCAGCCTGATTTAGCGATCCGTTGATGCTTCGATCGCGAGGCATCCATGAGTT
>JANMUW010000136.1:0-8818 GCA_031392105.1 Acidobacteriota bacterium
ATGCGGCGCCCGATCACAGAATTGGCAGGGATGTCCTCAAACTGGTCCATTAAAAAAAGCGGATGTCAGGTAAACGTGTGCGGTATTATTCTGCCACCCGTTGCGAAGGCGGGTCAAACGGTTTAACGGTGAAGCGCATGATTTGGTAAGGCGGAAGTGTTCAACGGAGGGTACGAGGAAACATTCGGTATTATTTCCGAGTAGTTCGTGGTTCATGAAAACACGCATGGATTAGCGGAGCGGCTGGAAGGACGCCTAAATAAGTACTGAATCTAAGGTGCGCTCGCTCGTCGCTCCGTTAGGAGCGACATGTTTGTAGCAGTGCGCATTCTAAATGCTAACCGCTCCGTTAGGAGCGATATGTTTGTAGCAGAACGAATTGTAAATGCCAGCCGCTCCGTTAGGAGCGATATGTTTGTAGCAGAACGGATTCTAAATGCTATCCGCTCCGCTAGGAGCGATATGTTTGTAGCAGAACGAATTGTAAATGCTATCCGCTCCGCTAGGAGCGATATTTGTCAGTTTCGCTCCGCTGGAGCGAAGAGGCTTTGTCGACTGAGTGCTACAAACATATCGCTCCTAACGGAGCGGTTCTGATATATTGCAATGTTCCTTTTCCTGCAAACAAACCAGCCACGAAATAAACGGAAACCACGGAAGGCTCCGAACGAATCTATTGAGTGTCTTTTAGCTTCCCGAGAAGTCTTCTAAAGCGAGGGTCTTCTTTCAAATTCTGGATTCGTGGATCAACTTCGAGGAAGTTGAAACTGTGTGATCGCGCGGCTTCGGACTTTTCGAGCCAATCAATTGCCTTAGCGCTTTCGCCAAGCGCGTTATAAGCAAGTGCAACCTCGAACGCGAACGAAAGGTGATTCGATTGGACAACATCGGAGTGCACAGCATCCTCGAGCAGCTTCAGTTTTGCCGCCCGATCTTCGCCTGGAGCTGTTACCTGTATCTCGATGAGTCGCCACCCCGGATCTTCCACAGATCCTCCGCCGTACTCAAGCTCCTTCGCGAACGCCTCTTTCGCCGCCGGAAAGTCCTTCATCGCAACGTATGTCCAACGTTTCACGCGGATCGCCGGCATGAATCGTTCGTCAAGCTGAAGTGCTTCGTCGCATTCCGCGACAGCTTCGGCGTACTGGCCGTTGAATGAATACGTCATTGCCTGTGCCGCTTTGACCGAAGGCGAACGTGGGTCGAGCTGCTCGGCGAGCTGGGCCTCGCTGATCGCTTCGACTCGATCATTCATCGCCGCGAGTACGATCGCGAACCAATGATGAGCCTGAGCATACGAAGGGTTGAGCTGAAGGGCCCGTCGAAACTCGAGTTCAGACGTGTCGCGATTGCGTTCACCGTAGAACTTAACGTACGCCAGGGACGCATGCGCTTCGGCAAGCGTGTCGTCGATCATAAGCGCGCGTTGTGCATTGATCTTCGCCTGCTCGTACGCATCATCGGGCGGATCGATGTCGTAAAGATTCAGGAGCGCGTATGCATCAGCAAGGCCAATATAAGCGAGCGCGAAATTTGGATCTGTCTTGACGGATCCGGAAAACGATATGATCGCCTTTCGGAGGTTTTCCGCGGATCGGTTCGCCATCAACGATCGTCCGACGAGGTATTCCTGATACGCTCCGGGATTCTCGGTGGAACGTTTCTCGATCTGCTGACGTTCAAGCGGAAGCGGTTCGATACGCAGGGACGTCCAGAGCTTTTGCGCGACATTAGCCTGCAGCTCGGATAGATCACCATTGTGGGCGACAAAGGTTTCGCTCCAGAGGACCTTGTCGACCGCGGCGTTAACGAGGTCTGCGTTGAGGGTGACTGAGTCGGTCCCCCAAGTCAGCTTCCCCTTCAAGATGAATGCAACGCCGATATCGCTCGCGACTTCCTTTGGGTAGGTGACGTCGATCGCCCTGCCGGTACTCGCCGAAAGAACGCGTAGTGCTTTTAAGCTCCCTAGCTTTTGCGTAAGCGCATCGGCGAATCCGATGCCGACGTTCGGATCGATGCTCGCGTTGACAGCGCTCTCAGATACGAACGGGACAACGACGATCGACGGATTCTGAAACGTCGCCGGTGCGAGGATCATTGACGGTTCGTGCTCGCGGTCTTCCAGGACAAAGTGGTAAAACGCCCATGAGAAGGCGAAGATGCCCATCGCTGCCGTAACAACGAATGGCCATTTCGCGTACCGGCGCCCCACGTCAGTCGTTTTGGTTCCGTCATCGGTCTTGTCCGTTTCGTCGATAACGAGTGTCGTCAGATCGTGGACCGCTAAGTTCTTAACTTTCGACGGCGGACGTACCTCTGTGTCGAGGTCGATACCGCTGGTCGAGAAGTTCTTAAAGAACATTCGATATCCGGTTTTCTCAAGGATCTCGTCGAATCGCTTGTCACCGCGGATCGGATCGAACGCAGGTTCGACTCCCATCCAATTGAGCCAGGCATCTTTGAATTCGACCGCCTTCTCAAGCGCATCGAGCGCTTTTTCATGATCGCCGAGATATCGATAGGCAAGTGCAAGCTGATAAGGCGAGACGTACCGCTCCACCGACATCTTCTCGAGAGCGCCGATCTTCTTCTTCGCAACCTCGGTCTGCCCGTCGGCTGCATATGACTCCGCCTCGGACAAAAGCGAGAAGACGCTGCCGCCCATCAAGTCGTTCGCTCGGTCATTCTCACGGATCGCCAATGTGGTCTCGCCGGTGATGCGATGAATCTTACTCAGGCCGTAGTATCCAAAGCTGTATGTCGGAAAATCGGAAACGACGCGGCGGTATTGATCAGCGGCCTCCTCAAATCGGCGAGCATAGTAAAGTCCCCATCCAATGTTGTGATGATTGAAAGGTGTCAACGGATCTATCTCGACACCACGCCTCGCGAAATCCAAACCTTCATCGAACCGGCCCTCGGTGAACAGAACGATGGAATACCAGACGAACGCATTCGCATTGCTTGGATTCAGCTCCATCGCACGACGCAGGTGATGTTCGGCCTTCGACCACTCGTACTTTCCGGCATGGAGCGCGAATCCCAAACTCGCATGTCCTTCGGAAAGGTTGTCGTCGATCTCGATCGCTTTTGTCGCAGCTTCGATCGCCGGTTGAAAACACTCCTGCGGAGGAAGCACGCCGAGGATCCCGAGCCAGTTGTAGTAATCGGCGAGACCGGCGTAAGCGTGAGCATAAGTCGGATCGGCCGCGATCGCGGTGTGAAAACTGACGAAGGCTTTCGCGAATCCGTCTTCGGTAAAAGTATTGAAGTGATAACGTCCGCGGAGGTAATGCTCGAACGCCTCGGGCACTTCCGTCCCGCGTTTCGCGAATTCCTGCAGCTCGCCGCCCGTAAGTTGCGGGAGCAAAACCTCGATCACTTTATTCGCAAGCGTATCCTCGAGCGTTAGAACATCAGAGAGTGTTTCGTCGATCGATGTCGCCCAGACTGCGGCGTTATCACTGACACTAAGAAGCTGGATCGTGACACGCAGACGATCGCCGGCTTTCTTGATGCTGCCATCCAAAATGTAATCAACGTTCAAGTCGCGGCCAGCGCGGATCGGGTCTATTTGATCCTCTTCGAATGAAAGTATCGAGCTCGTCGGCCGCACAACAAAACGTCGGACTTTGCTCAGACGGGTGATCAACGCATCGGCGAGGCCGACACCAAGAAAGCGGTCGTCGGTGTCATTATTTGTCGGGCCAAGATTCAGAAACTTGAATGGCAAAACGGCGAGCGCCTTACTGTTTTCCGGGACGCGAAGGAACGTGTCGGGGGCCGAACGTGGGAATTTTGAAGAGCTGGGCGCTTCGACTCGGGACCCGCTGAGAAATCGGGAAATGTCTTTCGACATCTCGCCGACCGACTCGTATCGATCTTCCGGATCCTTCGCCATCGCCTTCATGACAATGTTGTCGAGACCGGATGTCAGATCCGATACGAGCTGCTTTTCCGAAGTCTCGCGCACCGCAAGGTAGCGGCCATTCGCCGAACTATATTGCGGAAGAAGATTCTGAGTCTGCGACAGAACAGCACTCGGCAGCGACGGCATCACCTCGCAAATGACACGCGAAACTTCATGAAGCGCCCGTCCGGCGAAATCGTAAGGTTTATGTCCGGTGAGAAGCTCGTAAAGCAGAACGCCGAGAGAATAGATGTCGCTTTGCGGTGTTACATCGGAACCCTGGACCTGTTCAGGCGAAGCATAATCAGGTGTCATCATCCGAAGCATCGAAGCCGTAGGATTGATCGACTCGTGAATCAGGTTTGGATCGAGGATCTTCGCGATCCCGAAATCGAGCAGCTTTGGCGAACCGAATTTGTTGATGATGATGTTGCTCGGCTTGATGTCGCGATGGATGATCTTCTTCTCGTGAGCATAGTCGAGAGCCGAGCACACTTTCTGAAATAATTTTAGACGGTTCCTCGTGTTCAAACGCTTTCCGTCGGCATACTTGTAAAGCGTCTCGCCCTCAACAAACTCCATGACGAAATAGGGAACGCCGTCATTCGTCGTACCGCCATCCAGCAAGCGCGCGATGAACGGATGCTCGAAGGATGCGAGGATCTGCCGCTCGTGTCGGAAACGACGAACGATGAAATCCGAATCCATACCACGCTTGATGAGTTTGATCGCGACGCGCTGCTGAAACTCGCCATCCGCTCGATCGGCGAGATACACCGCACCCATCCCGCCGCGACCGATCTCTTTTGTGAGTTTGTATACGCCGACTTCCTTGCCGAGGAAATTATCCCGATCACTACCATTGAATTGCTGATCGAGCGAATTCGAGATCTCCTTTTTCGCTGATGTGTTAAGAAATCGGCTATCGGTCCAGATCGGGACTTCGATGAAATCCGCCGCCGAATCATCGGAGTCCAGAAGCTTCATCACCTCCACCCTCAGATCGTCATCATTTGCGCATCGTTCGGCGAGGTAAGGCGCACGCTCCGCCGGCGGCAATTCCACCGCAGCCTGAAATACTTCCTCTATTTCTCGCCAGCGTTCGGGGGACATTTGTGAGGTTTATTGTAAAACGAATCGGAAATTATTTCTCTAACTCGAAATCCTAGCAGACGGTCCAAGAATGAAAAAGGATGTCCGCAAGTAATTCCATTCCAGACCTCCGACAAGCATTTTAACCTCATGCGGTGACATGGTTTAAGCTTTGGGACCTGGAACCGCGAAATCACACGAAATTACACGCAGTCGGCCCCTGTCTCTTGCTATAGCTTCGACACAGGCAGTACTCGGCCGCTTCGTCGGAATATTCACTGCAATTTCAGAGGTCAGCAGGAAAAGGAGAGAGTTTAATTATATTGACCCATCTCCTGTAATTATCGTAAGATTTTAGTGGCAATAGCCTTCGTTCTCCTTGGTTTCCTTCCTCAATGTCCCGGCCCCAGAGAAAAATCAGTCTAATTTACTTTGTTATCTGCACGCTTTTGCTTGTCGGAATGGTACCGCTTGTCCTCACGGGCTGGTTTCTTTCACAGCGAAGCGCGAAGGAATTGCGGGCGGTTGAGAATCGATATCAGATCCAACTCGTTCAGGAAAAGGCAAGGCAGATCGAGATGTTCGGCCAACATCACAGCGACGTCGTACGCGGCGTGGCAAAAGCGCTGGAGCTCGCAAATAGCCCGGACCTGCTATCTTCTCCGCATACAGAAGAAAAGCTCGGTGCGACCCTTCGCGAGAATCCCAGCCTCCTTTCGCTCTACATGAAACCGGCAACCGGTGAACCGGTCTCGTTATTCCGCCCGAATGCTTTGACCCGCGCCGACTCCGAGACAATATCGGAAACTGCGCTGCAATCTCTCACGACACAAGCTCTCCTTGTCGGCCAGCCGCAAAAGCTTACTCAATCGGGCGAATCGATTCTTACCTTCGCATCACCGGTTCTGATCAACGGCCAACCAATCGCATCGGTCGTAGCGATCGTGTCCCTTCGCGACATCGCCCGTTCGGTTGTCGGTACTGGAGCGATGAGCGAGGTCGATCTTTGGAAAGCTGGATTGCCGATCATCTTCGTTGTTAATCAATCAGGTCGGGCTGTTTTTCACCCCGACCCCTCGCTTGTCGATTCTCAGAAATCGCTTGCCAATCTAAAGATCGTTGAAGAGTGGCAGGAAGCGAATGCACAGATACAATCCGGCCTCGTTCCATTCACGGCCGAATTCGACGACGATTCGTACGACATGATCGGAGCTTACTCGACGGTGCGAATCGGAAACGACATGAGCCTCGGCGTGATCACGATGCAGGATGAACGAAAGGCTCTCGCATCGGTCGGCGAGATGAAAACGCAGACGTGGCTGATAAGCCTCGCATTCGCATTTGTCGCGATGCTGGTCGGTTCGCTTGCGGCTCGTACCTTGACGGCCCCGTTGATGAAACTCTCAACTGCTGCCGGACATGTTGCGGCCGGCGATTTCTCGACACGCGTCGAAACGCGGAACATCACCGAGATTGGTACGCTTGGTGAGTCGTTCAATACGATGAGCGACAAGATCGAGGAACACATCGCGAAACTCGCCAAAGCCGCGCAGGAAAATCGCGAGCTGTTCGTCGGAACGGTGAAGGCGCTCGCTGCCGCCATCGATGGAAAGGACAAATACACGCGCGGCCACTCAGAGCGCGTCGCCCGGATCTCGGTCGCGATCGGAAAGCAGCTCGGGCTTTCAACCGAGGAGCTTGAGACGCTTCGGATAAGCGCTTTGCTTCATGATGTCGGAAAGATAGCGATCGACGACAGCATACTTAAGAAGCCTGCCGCCCTTACCAACGAAGAGTACGAGATCATGAAGACCCACCCGCAGAAGGGTTACAAGATCATGTCGCAGATCCCCGCGATGAAGAATTTTCTGCCGGGCATGTACATGCACCATGAGATGGTCAACGGCCAGGGTTATCCTCAGGGCCTGACGGACAAGCAGATCCCACTGCAGGCAAAGATCGTCTCCGTTGCGGATACGTTCGATGCGATGACGATAGACCGCCCGTACCAAAAAGGAATGCTTCTGCCGGAAGCTCTCGAACGGATTAAGGCGTACATCGGGACTCGATACGATGCAAGCGTCGTGAACGCGCTCGTTCGCGGCTGCGATGCGGGCGAGATCGGTCAAGGCGTTGTCAGGTTCCTTGTGAATGCAAGTAACGCTCAAGCGGATAAAGAGGAACTCGAAGCGCAAAAGGTCGCTTAGCCATTTAGGATTTGGGATTTCGGATTGCGGATCATCGCGGGCCAGAATTGAAATCCGAAATCCGAATTCCCAAATCGCAAATTCCAAGTCACCATGAGTACACCAAATCCTAATGAAATTTGGCAGGTTGAGGTTGGCGGTCAAGTTTATGAAGCGGCTTTCGCCGAGCTCGGCGATTGGATCGGCGAGGGATCGCTGCTGCCGGACGACAAGGTCCGGAAGGGCAATCTCCGTTGGATAGAAGCGCGCCGCGTTCCCGGCCTGAATCCGTTCTTTAACGCAAAAGAGCAGGGCCTTCCGATGCCGGTCCTGGTCAGCACGACCGATGTTGGCGTTGCCGATCAGGCGATCGACCAAACGGTCGCCACCGAGAATTTTCAAAGTGCCGAGCCCGCTCCGCCGATTGCCGTTAATACTTTTACGCCGGCGGCACCGATCCTATCAGATCCGATAGAGCATTCGATCGCAATGCCCGCTGAGCCACAGGCTTCGACACACGATCCGAATTTCTGCGCCATACATGCCGACATCCCGACTGTATTCCTGTGCGACGGTTGCGGAACCGGATTCTGTAAAGTTTGTCCGAAGGCATACGGCGGAAGCGTGAGGCTTTGCCTGTTTTGTGGCGCGATGTGCCGCACGCTAAACGAGGTCGTGCAGAAGCGCGCTCAGACACAAAGGGTCGACGAAGCAATTAGAGGGGGGTTTGGCGCAAGCGACTTCTTCAACGCACTCGCACACCCGTTCAAGTTCAAAGTCAGCCTCTTTTTTGGAGCGGTGATGTATGCCGCGTTCTCGCTCGGCCAATCGGTCACGGCGCTCGGCGGGATGTACATGATGATTTCCGCGATCTTCTGCGTCTTGCTCGCGAATATGCTTACTTTCGGGGTGCTTTCGAATACGATCGACAGCTTTGCTCACGGGAACCTGGAGGCGAACTTCATGCCGAGCTTCGAGGACTTCGACTTGTGGGAGGATGTCATCCATCCGTTCTTCCTGAGTATCGCCGCTTATGTGTCAGCGTTCTTACCTTTCGCGATCGTCATGATCATCGGTCTTTACATCGTTACGTCGTCGGTGAATTCCCAGATGGACACGTTCCAAGAGAATGTAGAGAAGATCCCGGGTACGCATTACTACGACGCTCAACGAACGGTCGACCAGTCAGCGGCTGTGAAGGAGGCTCTCGGAAACGTGACGTCGAAGCACAATCAGCAGCTCGAAGAATATGATAAAGCTGCCCGCGGCGAAGTCACGGAGGTCACGACGCCGGAGGAAACCGTATCACAGCGCGAAACTCGCGAGCAGGAAGCGCTGTGGGCGATGGCTCAGGAGAGCCGTAAGCAAGGTTTCGAATCGGCTCTCGGAAAATCACCGGAGACTCGGGCAAAGGAAAGCGAAGCAATGCTGCAGAGCTTTCTCGGGCTGGCCGCTCCGCTTGTGGTGATCGGTGCGATCTTCTTTCTGTGGGGCGCGTTCTACTTTCCTGCGGCTTGTCTGGTCGCGGGCTACACGCGTTCCTTTACGGCCACCATCAATCCGATGATCGGTCTCGACACGATCAAGAGACTGGGAGGAACCTACTTCACGATTCTGCTGATGTGTCTGG
>JANMUW010000180.1:0-2585 GCA_031392105.1 Acidobacteriota bacterium
GCGTGCGAAGGTGCTCGATCATTTCGGCTATCTCGATTTCAACGCCGAGACCGTTACCGAATCGGGTAAATGGCTCGCCGACGTCCGTGTCGATCGTCCGCTTCTTGTCGGTGAAGCGTTGAGGCGTGGGATATTCGACGACCTTACGCCGCCTATCGCCGCGGGGCTCATGGCGTCGCTCGCCGCCGATTCGGACAGGAACTACGGCGAGTTATATCTGTCGGACAATCTTCTCGATGTGATCAGCCGTGTGGAAGAGATCATTCTTGAAGTCTCCAACAAGGAATGGAATTCAGGGATCGAGCCGACGGAGGAGATCAATCTTTCCGCCGCTGCTGCTGCCGAACGATGGGCCGGCGGCATGACCTGGGAGCAGCTCGCGAAAAAAACCGGAGCGGAGGAAGGCGACCTTTTTAGGTTACTCGCACGTACCGGAGAAGCTCTTCTCCAGATCGCAAACTTGCGGGATTCCAATTCGAAAGCAGCGTCCGTAGCTCGAGCAACCGCCGAGGTCTTGCTTCGCGAACCGGTGAGGTAACTTCGGTAGCCTATTTGTGAGAAATTCTATTCGGGTAATGATGTGGAAATCATATCCCGCTCCGTGCTTTCCTCTTATGAGTTGCCTCCGGCTTCAGCCGGAGGTGAGGCTGTGTAAGAATCGGCTTTTAGCCGAACTCCTGAAAAAAAATTCCTTATAGGTTTAGCCTAAAGAAGTTCGGCTAAAGCCGATTTTTTTTTCTATCGGCCCCTCCCGCTGAAGCGGGAGGCAACTCATAGAGACAAGAGACAGGAGACAAGGCACACGAGACGGGAGACAGGAGACAGGAGACAGGAGACAGGAGACAAACGAAACTCGTCGGGTAGAGTTTCTACCCGGGTTACAAATCTCTCAACATCTCAAATTGCGCCAGCACTCTTCTGAATCCCCGGTTCTGAAAAAAGACGACTGATTCGGTCATCGCTTCGTCCAGGTTGATGACGTGCAGCTTCTGGCCCGGAGCGTCGCGCTGCATTTCGAGCAGCAACCTGCTGGCGATCCCCTTTCGCCGATGATCTCGATGAACCGCAAGTTGGGCAAGCCGTCCGACGCCGGCAGAAAAGATGATGTATCCAACGCACTCATTGTCGATGAACGCGCCGAGCAATCTCTTCATTTGAATACTTCGCTCGATCGCGTCGAGCGAGTTCTGCCACGACGGTTTCCCATCCCAAAACAAAGCGAATGGTATGTCTTCGTGTCGATGGATCTCCCGGATCTCGACATCGACGGGAGATGGACGTTCAAGGGAAATGTTCGGTTCTGCTTCGAGCAGCAGCAGCTCGCGAGTTCTCCGAAAGCCGAGCCGCTCATATAAGCTTACAGCCGGATCATTGTTTGTGATTACCTCGAGAAGAAACTGCTTGTAACCCTCGGCCGCAAACATCGGGATCATCCATTCGAACATCGCACGGCTGATGCCGCGGCGGCGATACTCGGGGATCACCGTCGTACCCGCATCGTAAACCGTCGCCTTTCCTTCCCAATCGCCAAAACCATTTAATGAAACGCCCACGGGCCGGTCAGCATCGAAACACCCGGCGGACCGATCGAGCGCGACGGCATTGAGCGTGATGTGATTCTGAAACTGCCGCTCAGTCAGCTCGAACTGGATAATGTAGTCGGCAAATCCCTCAAGGAAGGTCTTGTGGATCGCGCCAAACTGTTGCGCACGGAGAAACCGGCATTCAAGTGGGGAGTTTTCGTTTGTAAGAACCATTTGCTAAAATTCGAGGCGTTGGGAGACTCGGGAAAGTATAAAGAAAATAGAACAGTCACCACAGAAAATGCAAGTATTACTAGCAGATGAGTACGGATTTTGCTTCGGTGTCGAGCGTGCGGTCGATATGGTCGAAGACGCGCTTGGAGAAGGCGAGACTGTTCGCAGCCTTGGCCCGCTTATTCACAATGAGCAGGAGATGGCCCGCCTTGGAACCCAGGGCGTAACGACCATTAGCGACCCTGTCCAGATCAAGCGCGGCGAGACCGCCGTGATCCGCGCTCATGGAGTTACCCCGGACGTACAGCGAGAGTTAGAGGAAAAAGCATCGAAGGTTGTAGATGCGACCTGCCCGTTCGTCACGCGCGTTCAGAAGCTCGCGGCTCGAGCAGCCGAGCAGGATCGCCACGTGATTATTGTAGGAAGTCCGGACCATCCGGAAATGATCGGCGTCAAAGGTTACGCTCCGGATCATGCGTTTGTCATCCGGGACGAATCTGAAGTTGCAGCTCTTCCCCGTCTTCGAAATCCGCTCGTTGTTTCCCAGACGACGATCAAGGCGAAGACATTTTTCGACACGGCGGAAGCGATCAAGTCAAAAACCGACGACGAAGTACAGATCGTCAACACGATCTGCTCTGCCACGCGCGACCGACAGGACGCGGCGCGAGCTCTCGCCGGAATGGTCGATGCTTTTTACATCATCGGCGGACGCCATTCCTCGAATAGCGTAAAGCTTCTTGCCGTATGTAAAGAGCAATGCGAAAAGAGTTTTCTGATCGAGACTGAAGATGAGATTAATCCCGATGATGTTGCTGAAGCAGGTCG
>JANMUW010000239.1:0-14952 GCA_031392105.1 Acidobacteriota bacterium
CTAGGAATCAGTTAACACATCGATTCGACCCTGAAGGGGTCGGACATATTCGCGCAGTGTGTTGTTGTGCGTCGCCTTCAGCGACGGGTCCCTTGATCACCTTACCTAGGGTTCCGTTCGCTTCACTCACTGCACCCTAGGCTTTAATGTCAGTCGCCGTTGGCGACAAGAAAAGAGCGCGAGAGGAACAAAACCTTGCGCGCCTTTTGCGTATTTTGTTGACAAGCCTACCAGCCTTGGCGTTACAGTTACGGCATCATAAATCCGAGATTCGTCACCGGGAAATTCTCCATATTCGGAAACACGTATGGGACGTCCACGGTTCCCAATCCAAACCAACTCGCCAGCGTTCCTGCGTATTGTTCGACTGATGTTGTAGGTATCCAACGTCCACGAGCACTCGACATGTCAGCATCGTCCGGACCGTTCTGCACAAGCGTCGGGAACGGCGTACCATTCGTCGTATTCATGCCGTAGAAGTCTCCGCCCATGACGCTGCCGCCGATCAGCATCTGGTGATTGCCCCACGCATGATCGCTTCCGACGTTACTTCCGGAACCGCCCGGATTGAACGTTCGGTTGAAGTCCGTCATCGTAAACTGAGTAACCTTGTCGGCCAGCCCTTGCACCGCCATCTCTTCGTAGAACGCACGAGACGCCTGGCTGAATGCACCCAACAGGATCGCTTGACCGGCGATCTGACCGGTGTGCGTGTCAAAGCCATCCAGCGAACATAGAAAAATCTGCCGGTTCAAGTGCAGAGCAGTTCGGGCCTTGATCATTCGCGCAACCTGTTTGAGTTGGTTTCCGATCTCCGTATTCGGAAAAGCGACCGTCACTTCCGAGCCGGCATTCAGCGATCGGCTGATGCGAATCGCTTCACGATGGATCTCATTCGAAGCGCGCACGATGTCATGTGTCTGTTCGATATCCAGCTGAGCTTCCAACGCGGCAAGGCGCGCGTTTGCCACCGGTGTTCCGTTGTAGCCGGAAAGCGAAAGGATACTGCTCAGAGGTGCCGGTGCGGGACCGATTGCAAGCGGCTGCGTCGTCTCGCCGACCGCGAAGAGCCGCGAGCCGCTAAGAGAGCTGATCGTCGGAACCAGGCGATCCGGATTCGCCGACATCGTCATCCGATCCGAAATACGTCCTCCCCATCCCGACAACATGACCACGTCGGCACTGGCGTTCTGATGCTGTGCAGTCTGATCAGAATGAGAAAACAGTTGACGCGGACGCCACTCCGGATGGGTCTGGTATTCCAGGCGTGTGAGCGGCCGAACCAGCGTTCCGACATTCGTCACCATAGCCATTTTCCCTTGGGCCCAGAGCGGATGAAGTCCGCCGTTAACGCCGCCGGTTATCGTTCCGAAACTTGGATGGAGGCCATACGACAAACCACCGATTCGCGGAACTGCGATCGGAAGCAGTGTGTTCTGCGCGAGGGCCAATCCCTGAGAAGCCCGGCCGGCGGCGTACGCAGCGTACCCACTTACACTTGCGTCCGAGTGATTGGGAATAACGGTATTGTTACCGTCGTTACCGCCAGTGAAATATATGCAGACGAGCGCTCGATAGTCGCTCGGCGGAGAGCCGCCATTCGCACTGCGGGTTTTTTGCGCGAGCGTGTTCAGCATCCCAAAATGTTGAAGCTGCGATGCCATCGCTGCCATCGTCAGCCCGCATCCGGATTTTCGCAGAAATTCTCGTCGAGTTTCTTTCATCGTTTTTACCTCTGGATCTGATACTGGGACGACGCCGCGATCAAATAGACGGCTGTCCGAACGCGAAGTGTTGGGTTGGAACTCGGAACAGCTTGTACCGCGGTGAGGATCGCATCCTTATGCGCCTGTACCATCGCTCCGTGCATCATCCGTTCGTTCAGAATATCTAGCAGTTGGTTTCCTGATGCGTCCGCCTGAGCCGCGGGCACAAACTCGTTGACGTTAAGCGAAGTCCCCCGGAGCGAATCAGTGGCATTCGCAGTGAGTCCTTCGAATATGAGTGTGTGCATGAGGTTCGTGCGTTTGACAGCATAGCCTGTATTCAGGATCTCGAACTCCGGTGCAAGGATCATCGTTCCCGGCACAATATATTCAGGCGAATAATAGTTGAATACCGTCGGCGAGTTGAACGGGTTCTGGCCAAGCTGTGTTACGTGGCTCGCGAGTGCTCCGTCGCTGATGTTGTCACCGCTATAATCCCTCGCCGGAAATATCCGGCCGAGATTCGTTATCAACTGAACTGGCTCCCGAAGCTTTCCGTAGCGTGGAGCCGTCTTGATATTTCCGCGAGCTTCTGGATCGAGGAGGATCGCTCTTATCACCGATTTCAGATCACCGCGCGTTCCAGACCCGTTATCGCTGAAAACGCCTGATACTCGCGCGACATAGGCGGGCGAAGGATCGCTAGTGACGAGGTGTTGGATAAGAAGCTTGCTGATAAACGGTGCGACGTTCGGATGGTTAAAAATATTGTTGAGCGTGCGGTTCAACGAATCCTGCGCGTACGTGTCGATCTCAGCGGCGGTCGTGCAACTAGTGCACGCCGCGATCGAAGTGTCCTGTGCCCCCGGGTAATTCAGCAACGCCTTTGCACCGAGATCATGATTCGCGGGTACAAGGATCATCGGGTCCCTGTAATTGATGATGCCCTGGTCGGAGTTCGGACAAGTGAAGTTGCAGAACGTCCAACCCGTGAACACTTTTGAAAGTTGATTAACGTTCTCCTGATTGTAAGTCTCGATCGGATTACCCTGCTGATCTAATTGAACCGTGCCATCCTGATTGAGCATGAAAAGCCCTGTCGAGAAGAGCTGAAGTATCTCGCGCGGATAATTCTCGTTCGGGTTCAACTTTGTGCTGCGGGCCATGTCCAGGTAGAAGCCCATCGTCGGGCTCAACGTGACATCGCCGAGCAGCTCGCGATAATTACCGAATGCGTTCTCGCTAAGTATCTTGTGATAAGCGATCGCGTGGCTCGATTGCTGTACCGCGACGCCCGACGTCACCAGGATTTGTCCGAGCGCCCACGAAACCCGATGTCGAAGAGGAGCATTTCCATAAAACGCTTCGTTAAAGAACCACTTTTGGAGCGGGATCATCGAGTAGTGCTCGCGATAGCATGTCGGATTAGTCGTAGGCGTGCAGTTCGAGGGCGGATTCGAAGTCATTTGCGGAGGATTCGGATACGCAATCGTTGGATAGGGTGCGTCGAACTGCTCTGAAAGCCATGTCCTAAGCCCGATACGCCGCAATCTTTGGTCAACGCTTGTCGAAGGCCCGAACGCAGCTTGCTCGAGGAACCGAACACGATCGCCCGCATATAAATATCCGGCGTAATCCGTCGTCGGCCCGGTGATGCGAGTGGTCGCCAGAGGCTGTGACGTCGGGATCCTAATTCCGCCCCCGGTCGAACCGAGTCCGATCTTCAGCGTGTTGCTGATCAGGCCACGCCACGTTACGTTGATTAGCGAGTCGCCGTCGGCCTGCGGTTGTCCCCTGTATCCGAGCGGATCGAAAAGTCGAAAATGTACTGCGTGAACATCTTTGCTCGCAGGAACTATCTGGTCGATCTGGAGCTCAAAGCTCTTACCGCTTCGCTGCGTAAGATAGACCCTTATCGAATTCGCTCCTTCGCCGGGCATGAGCTGTAGATTCGACACAAAAATCGTCACCGAATTTGTTCGCGAAGGGCGGAACACAAGTCCGCCGGACGCAGGAATACCACCGTCCCATCCGCGCGTATTGATCGCTAGAATGCGCGACCGATCAGCTGAGCTCAGTAAATGTGGTGTCGGCGAATCGGGGTTAGGATCTTGCTGGGCGTATCCACCGATAGCCAAGATCAAGGCGACGAGCGGAACGAGATACAACTTACGAAACGACAATTTCATAACTTACTCCTGATCCAAAAACAAACGCCGGAGGGGACGTCAGGTGAAAACTGCAAAAGAGCGGAAAAGACTTGAACACGCCATTTATATGTCAATTCTGGGAAAAATACCAGTCCCGTCCGATAGACTCGCCGACATTTATTTTCGAATTCGATAAGATGATGTCGACTGCAGAAAATCGGAATGAAATCAAAAGGTCCATTTGCCAAACGGTCCCTCGGCCAAAACTTCCTCGTCGACCAGGATGTGATAGAGAAGATCCTCGGTGCTTTGGACCCGACCAGGAACGATATCATTTTGGAGATCGGGCCCGGACGCGGGGCTTTGACAGAGAAGCTCATTGAAACTGCGGCGAAGGTTTATGCTCTCGAGTTTGACCGCGACCTGGCTCCTTTGCTTCGAGAGAAATTCGCGAAGCATGAAAACTTCAGCCTCATCGAAGGCGATGCTCTCAAGGTTGATTTCGGCTCTCTCGATCGAGGAGACCGGAAATTGCGGCTGATCGCGAATCTTCCTTACAACATATCGACGGCCATCCTCCAGCGTCTGTTTTCATCTACGGACATAATAGAGGACTGTGTGCTTATGTTTCAGCGCGAAGTCGTCGAGCGAATTACGGCGGCCCCTGCAACGAGTGATCGTGGATTTCTTTCCGTCCTCGCTCAAGCTTATTTCAACGTCGATCGACTCTTCGACGTTCCGCCAAGTGCCTTCAGACCCTCGCCAAAGGTCTGGAGCTCGGTCGTCCGATGCGTTCCGCGGAGCGACCTGGTATTCGACCATTCCCAGCTCGAACCGATAGTGAGTCGGTCATTCTCACAGAGGCGAAAGACGATCTTCAACAACCTCAAGCAATGGTACTCCGACGCGGAAGAGCTGCTTTCGAACGCCGGGATCGATCCAAAACGCCGGGCGGAGACGCTGACGATTGACGAGTGGATATGTTTAGCTGCGGCTTCCAAGGCCACGCTATAACGATCTCCAAACCCCGAAATTCTATTTACCCGAGCCGAATCTTCCGCCCGTCAAGAAACGATCGGCGGTCATGGCCTATGCTAGAATAGTTATTTAGTCAGTGGACGGATAAGGTAAAGAGTTTGAATAAGATAGAAATCATACCTCTGGGCGGGATCGGCGAATTCGGAATGAATTGCATGGGCATCCGGTATGGCGACGAGATGATCGTGGTCGATGCCGGAATGGGATTCCCCGAGGAAACGCCGTACGGTGTCGACATATCGATCCCGAACTTCGATTTCCTCGAAGAGTACCGCGACGATCTCACCGCGTTGGTCCTGACGCACGGACATGAGGATCATGTCGGTGCACTGGCCTACATCCTAAAGAAGTACAACTTACCGGTCTACGGCTCCCGATTTACGCTTGCGCTTGCGGAGAAGCGGCTCGAAGAATTTAAGATGCTCGACGACGTGCTACTTCATCGAGTTCAGGCGAACGACGTGATCGAGATCGGAAACTTCAAGGTCGGATTCATACATGCATCGCATTCGCTTGTCGATTGCTTTTCTTTGGCGATTACAACGCCGATCGGGACGATCATCCACACCGGCGACTACAAAATCGACGACACACCCGTCATCGGAAAACCTTACGATCTCGATACGCTCCGCAAATATGGTGACGAAGGTGTACTTGCTTTGTTGGCGGATTCGACGAACGCTACCGTTCCGGGACGCACGCCATCCGAACAAGCCGTGATCCCCGCGTTCCGCGAGATCTTCGAAGAAACACCCGGCCGTCTTTTCGTCGCGACATTTTCTTCGTCGATCCATCGCCTTCAAATAATCCTCGACCTGGCCCACGAGTACGGCCGAAAGGTTTGCGTGCTTGGCCGTTCGATGCAGAAGAACGTCGAGATCGCCGACGAGCAGGGATTGCTGAAGATCGCACATGGCGGGATGATCTCAATGGGCGAAGCTCGGTCGCTCGATGACGACGAGATCTGTTATCTAGTGACGGGATCACAGGGCGAGAATCGAGCGGCGTTGTGGAATATGGCAACGTCGACCTACAAAGGGCTCGAGGTCGACAAGGGTGACACTGTCGTTTTGTCGGCCCGCATCATTCCCGGAAACGAAAAGAAT
The DNA here is from genome assembly GCA_031392105.1 of Acidobacteriota bacterium. GTDB lineage: Bacteria > Acidobacteriota > Blastocatellia > Pyrinomonadales > Pyrinomonadaceae > OLB17. The sequence goes on from JANMUW010000239.1 coordinate 6,001, forward strand.
ATCAGCCGCCTGATCGGTCATCTTTATAAGCGTGGAGCGAATATCATCGAAGAGAAGCGTCGACTCGTCCACGTTTCTGGACATGCGTCGCAGGAAGATATCAAGATCATGGTCGAGACCGCTCGGCCGAAGTTTCTGGTCCCGATACACGGCGAGTATCGAATGCTCTTCCGGCACAAGGAGTACGTCAAGAACCACGTCGCCGGATACTCCGATGACAATATCGTTTTGATCGAGAATGGCGATGTCCTGGAGCTCGATCAATTCGGCGCACGCGTCGTTGCGAAGCATGATCTGCACAAGACGTTCATCGACGAGGAATCAATGGGTGAGATCGAGTACGACGTCGTCCGCGAACGAAAGAAACTGGCCTACGGTGGTGCTATATCGCTTGTCGTGATGATCGACAAGAATACTCATAAGATCGCCGGTGAGCCGCAGATCACCTTTCAGGGTGTCGCCGGACTCGAACCGACGAATGGATTTGCGGCCGAGGCTCGCCAGGCGATATCGGATGCGATCTCAGAAATGAAAGTCGCCCAGATCGCGGACAAGACCGTCTTCAAGGAAAATCTACGCATCCACCTCAAACGATTTGTTCAGAAAGAAATTCAGTCAAAGCCTGTGATCGTAACGACGATCGTTGAGGTTTAGTAACAGCTGCGTATTGGTTCAGTTCTTTCTTATTCTGTGTCTCCTCCGTGTTTTCGGTGTATTCCGTGGTTATCTCTCAGGGCAAGAGCCACTGAATACACGGAAGCGCGGAATAAAGAGGAACAAGAATCAGCCCTTTTTCAAAATGTACCACTACGAACAGCTGACATAACGCCACGGAATTCAGAGTGGGCGCGGCCCGTCAGTTTTTCACATTGCCGCGAAACCGCGGCTGCTAATTGAGGCCGTTCATGAACTGGAGCGAAAAAGTAGTCTTCCTGACAGGTGCGTCGAGCGGCATCGGCGAATCGCTCGCGATTGCACTAGCGAAGCGCGGTGCGATCCTCGGTCTTGTCGCGAGGCGCGATGAGATGCTGCAAGATCTAGCTGTTCGATGTGAAGCTTCGGGCGGGACGGCACGCGTGTTTGCTATCGATGTAACGGACGCAGACGCCGTTGAAAAGGCCGCGAGTAAGTTCCGAGATCAGTTCGGCCATATCGATATTCTTATAGCCAACGCCGGGATCGGCGGAAATAATGCTGAGACGCGCGAACTGAAGCCTGAGGCCGTCAAGAAAGTGATCGATATCAATCTGCTCGGTGCCGCGAATTCCGTGTATGCAGTTTTGCCTCACATGCTCGAGCGTGGCAGCGGACATCTCGTTGCGATCTCGAGTCTCGCTGGCATTCGCGGATTGCCTAAGTCAGCTGCTTATTCGGCGAGCAAGGCAGGCATGACCGCGTTTTTCGAAAGTGTTCGTCTCGATGTTATGCATCGCGGAATCGACGTCACGATAGTCCAACCCGGATTCATCAAAACTCCGCTGACGGCCGGACGTGGGAACAAAATGCCCTTCCTGATGGACCTGGATGATGCGATCCCTCTCTTTCTCCACGCGATCGAGAAAAAAAAGAAATTCGCGGCGTTTCCGTGGCAGCTCGCGACGATCGTTCGCGCCGGTCGTTTGTTTCCGGCATGGCTATACGATCGAGTTGCCGGCCCTGCCCGATTCCGCGAGTGATTTGGTTTGACCTGCCCATAACTGTAAAATCAGGTGCACCGCACTCGGCTTCCATAAATCTATGAATTTATTGCAGGCAATTATTTTGGGTATTGTGCAGGGTCTCACGGAATTCATTCCGATAAGCTCAACTGCCCATCTTGTTTTTGCGAGTCGTTGGACGAATCTCTACAACGGCGACCCTCAACAGATCACCGCGACGATGGCCGTTATCCAGCTGGGAACCCTGGCGGCGGTCTTTGTTTATTTTGCATCCGACATCTGGGGTATAAGCTCCGCGTTCATCCGCGATCACTGGCTATTGGTAACGAGAAGCCGGAACGCCCGGTATTCGGGAACTCGCGGTGTTCGTCCGATATGGCTTTCGCAAGAAGCGTGGCTGGGGTGGCTAATCATCATTGGTTCGATCCCGATCGGCGTCGTTGGCATTCTCTTCAAGGAGCAGATAGAGGGCGCGGTGACTAAGAATCTTTGGATCATCTCCATAATGCTCATCAGCATCGCGGTACTTCTGCTGCTCGCGGAGTGGGTCGGCAATCAAAGGAAGCAGATGCGCGACCTTGGTATCAGCGATGCGATCGTCGTCGGACTTGCGCAAGTAATTTCGCTCATGCCGGGAGCGAGCCGTTCAGGTTCGACGATCATGGGCGGCCTTTTTGCCGGCGAGAAGCGCGAGACGGCGGCGCGGTTCTCGTTCCTGTTGTCTATTCCGGCGATCACCGCCAGTGGCCTGCTTCAGCTAAAGGAAGCCTGGAGCATTCTTCCGGCGGACAGCTTCACCCCTTTGCTGGTTGGAACGATCGTGGCAGCAATTGTCGGCTACATTTCGATCTGGTTCTTGATGTCATTCCTCAAGCGAAATTCGACAGGAATTTTCATCGCCTATCGCATCGTACTTGGAACCGTTCTATTGGTCTTGCTGTGGCAAGGAATCATTAGCCCTCAGGTGCACTAAGTTCGGGGCCTGTCGTCGCAGGCTAAAAAGCCTGCGGTACTCTCATGGAAAAACGCTGGGTAATAAAAACGCACGACCACGCCAAGGCGCAGGAGTTGGCTGACGAGTTGAAAGTCTCGCGTCTTGTCGCCGCGCTTCTGATCGCACGCGGATACGAAACTGCCGAGCGAGCCCACAAGTTTCTTAATCCCTCGTCAGACGATCTGCACGAGCCCTTTCTTTTAAAAGGAATGCGCGAGGGCGTAGATCGGATTTTCAAAGCGATCGACAACGGCGAGAAGATCCTCATTTGGGGAGATTACGACGTCGACGGAACAACCGGGACCGTTCTGCTTCGAAAGACGATCAAGCTTCTCGGTGGCGAAACCGAGTTCCATATTCCAAACCGTTTCACCGAAGGTTATGGGATCAACATCCCCGCGCTCGAAGAAGCGAAGGCGAATGGTTGCAAGGTTGTGATCAGCGTCGACTGCGGTATCCGAAGCTTTGAGCCGATAGCATGGGCGAAAGAGAACGGGCTTGATTTCATCGTTACCGATCATCACATCTCGGATCCGGTCCGCGGCAACCCTGACGCGTTCGCCGTAATCAATCCGAACCAGCCTGATTGTGAGTATCCTGACAAACATCTCGCGGGTGTTGGTGTCGCGTTCAAGCTCGCCCACGCGCTCCTTCGCGAAAAGGGAAAAGAAAATCTCGTGCCCGCGTTTCTGAAGATCGCCGCGATCGGGACCATCGCGGATATCATGCAGCTTACGGGCGAGAACCGTGCGATCGTCGCACTTGGGTTGCGTGATCTTCCAAATACAAAAAACTTCGGATTGAAAGCTCTGATGGAAGTTGCGGATTGTACGTCCGAGATGACGAGCTATCACATCGGCTTTCGAATTGCTCCGCGCATCAACGCTGCAGGGCGAATGGATGTTGCGACGCATGTCGTCGAACTTTTCGAAGCTGAAGATTTTGGAAAGGCTCGTACCCTCGCGGCGATCCTCGACAGCCGGAACCGTGAGCGGCAGCGTGTTCAGCAGCAGATCACCGAGCTCGCGCTTTTGGAGACGAAAGAGTTCGGCGCTCGGAAGTTCGTCGTTATCGCCGGTGAAGGTTGGCACCGCGGCGTTATCGGATTGGCCGCGTCGCGGATCGCGGAGCGGCTTCATCGGCCAACGATCGTCCTGTCGATCCAGAACGGATACGCACACGGCAGCGCCCGAAGCGTTCCGAACTATCACCTTCTGAATGCACTCGAGGCGTGTCCGAATCTGTTCGAACAGTTCGGCGGCCATGCCGCAGCCGCAGGCATGACGCTCAAGTCCGAGAACATCGAGGCCGTACGGGAGGCGTTGAATGTCTACGCCGAGACTTCGCTCACTGATGATCATCTGCAGCCTAAGCTCACGATCGATGCACGGGTGTTACCGAGTACGCTTAACCTTCAATTGGTACAGGAGCTGACAAAACTCGAGCCGTTCGGTGCCGGAAATCCAAAGCCCGTGCTGGTGACAGGTGGTCTTCGTCTGCGTGATGAACCCATCGTGATGAAGGAAAAGCACCTCAAGCTTTGGCTCGATGACGGCCAGGGCCGCCGCTTTGAGGCCGTATGGTGGGACGGTGTCGAACGATCTTTGGGGCGAACTCTTACACCCGGTTCCCGCATCGAACTGGCCTATACCGCCGAAGTAAATACATGGCAATCAAACAAGCGTCTACAGCTTGTCGTTGAAGATTTGAGGGCGGATAATTGAACTCGGTGGCCGAAATCAATAACACCACAATTAAAGATTTTCACCTGCGGGCGAAGATGCCCCAGTACGTTCGGTACGCCGCTATCGGTCTGCTCTCGATCACCGTTCTCGCGATCCTCGTCGGTTTCTACCGGTCACGAAATAATCCTGAATTTCGCATGAAAGGATTTCCGACCGAGCTTTCGAAGGATGTTGTTGCCGTCGTCAACGATTATGAGCGACGCGAAATGGAAGGCGATGTCGTGAAGTATTACATCAAAGCCGACAAGGGTACGACGTTTTCGGATAATCACCAGGAACTCGAGAATGTATATTTGGAAGTGTTCGACGCGAGCAGCGGGACGTCCGACAAGATCACAGCTGCTAAAGCCATTTACGTTCCGCAAGAGAATAAGAACTTCACCGGCTATTTCGCGGGCAATGTAAATATCGAGACGCGCAACGCGCTAAAAGTAAAAACCGAGCAGGTCACATACACGAAGGCGGATGAGATCGCGACCGCCGACGAGCACGTTGAATTCGAACGCGAGACTTTCAAAGGACGATCCTTCGGTGCGATCGTAAAAGTTGCTGAGAAGAAGCTCGAGTTATTAAAGGACGTAGAGCTCGAGACATTCGAGTCAGGTCAGACAGCGAACGTCAAGCAAGCATCCGTCAAAGCTGGCTACGCGATCTACGATCAAGTTGCCGAAACCGTCGAGCTTCGCGGAGGCGTGCAGGGACATGTTGTCGCCGCCGCAGGGACATCCGACATGAAATCGGATCGTGCTGTCGCGTTCCTGGTAGAAAAGAATGAAGGTAGTCGCGACTTAAAGAAGCTTGAGCTATACGACAATGTGTCGATAATTGCGAACAGGCCCACGGGTGGGCCGACGAATATCGACTCGGGTTATGCGCTTTATGAGCGCGATATTGATCGCTTCGAACTGCGAAACGGCGTTCACATCACTACTTCGGCTGAGGGCAAACCGACAAACATTACTTCTAATTCTGCGGTATACGAACGCACTAATCTGAAAGTGTTTATCGACGGTAACGCTGAGGTCACGCAGGGTACCGAATTCCTGAAAGGGGATCACATCTATGCCGAGCTTTATCCGGCGAATAATCTAAAGCTCTCGAACATTCGTGGGAATGCTTATCTCCGTCAGACGACCGCCGAGAGAACCGCCGAAGTTTCGGCGAACGAGGTCAACGCCACATTCAATGAGAATCAACAGCTTCAGAATGCTAACGCGCTCGGTAACGGCAGGGCAGTGCTAACACCGGCTAATGCGGCGGAGTACTCGAAAGTGACAATGACGGCTCCGAAGGCGATTCGCCTCACGTTCAAAGGCGAGGGCTTGCTCGAGAAAATGCTGACGGATGGCCGAACGACCATACAGCTTGATGTCCCGACCGGCACAGCGGACGCAGCGAACAAACGCGTTACGGCCGATTCGGTCCGTACGTTTTTTAATGCCGAAGGCAAAGACATTCAGCGCGCCGAAGCTGTCGGTAATGCCGAGTTATTCGTCGAACCCCTATCGGCTTCGCCTGAGAATTATCGAACGACGGTGAACGCACCGCGTTTTGACTGTGAGTTCTTTGCGACGGGAAACAACGCGAAGGAATGTGTCGCTGCGACAAAGACTAAAACGGTTCGCGAACCGACGATTAAAGCCGCTGATCGCGGGACGCAGACCATTACGGCGGATAAGGTCACAGCGTCTTTTAGTGCTCAGTCGAAAGATGTCGATCGACTCGACGCCGCTGGAAATGCAAAGTTCGTTGAGCTTGATCGCAATGCTATTGCCGATCAGATTGCGTTTACCAAGGGCGACGAAACGGTACGCCTTCGTGGTGGCGAACCGACAGTTTGGGATTCGCGGGCTCGTGCTAAGGCGGCGGAGATCGACTGGGACACCAAAAACCAAAAGTCATATTTGCGCGGCAACGCAAGCACGACATACTACAGTCAAAAGTCGACCGGTGGTGCTGCTCCGTTCGGCGCGACGGATAAACCGGTTTACCTTACCGCTCAATCGGCCGACCTCGACCATCGCGCGGAGACTGCGCTATACCGCGGAAACGCGCGCGGCTGGCAGGACGATAATTACGTTCGCGCAGATCAGTTGCTGATACAGCAGCAGCAGGGCCAGTTCGTCGCAGATGGAAATGTCCAAAGCCTCCTCTATAACGTGAGGCGAAAGGAAAACGGAAAAGATACGAATGCACCGGTGTACGTCTCCTCTCGGAAGATGACCTATAATCGCGACAACCGATCGATTCGATATGAAACGGATGTCGACATAAGGCAAGGAACTGATCGGATTGTCGGTGGGGTCGCGAACATATATCTCGACGAAAGGAATGAGCTCACGCGTTCCGAGATTCAGAACAACGTTACGATCACTCAGCCAAATCGTCGTGCCGTCGGTGACTACGCCGAGTACGTTGCGGCAAATGAAGTCGTTACTCTTCGCGGTAATCCGGCCCGCGTGGACGACTCGGAGAACGGCTCTTCATCAGGCGGTGAGATGACGGTCTATCTGAGGGATAATCGTGTGGTGAGCCAGGGCAAGTCAAAACAAAATACCGCCGGACGAATCAGATCGGTTTATAAAGTGAAGAACAGCCTGCCGAACTAATCGTGGACGTATCAAAAAACAATCAGCCTGGATCGCAAAACGGACACGAAACAGGAGCTAGTTCGCTCTCCGCTCACAGCCTGCAAAAAACGTATGGGCGCCGGCGAGTCGTCGATGACGTAAGCATCAGCGTTTCGCAGGGCGAGGTAGTCGGACTTCTTGGCGCGAATGGAGCCGGGAAGACAACGACCTTCTACATGATGGTCGGTCTCGAACGAACCGAGCACGGCGATATTTTTCTGAACGGGCAGGATGTTACGGTCTTGCCTATGTATCTACGAGCCCGGCTTGGGCTCGGATACTTACCGCAGGAACCGTCGATCTTTCGTAAACTTACGGCCGAACAGAACATCCTCGCAGTTCTCGAAACGACAAAGTTATCGCGGGCCGGGAGGTTTGAAAGATTAGATGAGCTTCTCGAAGAATTCGGGGTCGAGCATGTTCGGAAGATCCGCGGCGATGCACTCTCAGGCGGAGAGCGGCGGCGCGTCGAGATCGCTCGCTGCCTCGCGACCGAGCCTCAATACATCCTTCTAGATGAACCGTTCGCGGGCATCGATCCTCTCGCAATCGATGACATTCGCGAGATAATCCTATATCTCAAACGACAAGGAATCGGGATCCTTATCACAGACCACAACGTGCGGGAAACCCTTGGAATCACCGACCGTGCGTACATTATGTCGGAAGGAAAAATTTTGCGAAGCGGTAATCCGGCGGTGCTCGTGGAGGATGTCGACGTTCGTCGTCTTTACCTTGGTGAGCGATTCACTCTTTAGTCGATATATCGTTTCTTTCTTGTTCGAAAATCCGTATAATTCTGGTAGCTTAGCAATTATGGTTCCACAACGAACAAGGGGAATTTGTCTTTAGACACTTATGTCATCACTGAGGCTCACAACTTCACTTCAGCAAAGGATGGTTCTCACTCCGCAGCTTCGGCAGCGGATAGAAATGCTGCAGATGACGTCTATGGAATTGAACGAGCTTATAGAACAGGAGCTCGTTGCTAATCCGATCCTTGAAGAGGTACTTCCGGGTGACGAAGTTCAGGAGATTTCGGAGAGCATCCTGGATCAGAATGCCGACGGTCACGATGAGAGTTACGCGAACGGTGCAGAAGCGTCGCCGCTGTCAGATTCTCCCGTCGAGTTTATGGACACCGCGGAATCGTACGTCGCAGACGCTCCAACCGAGAATGGATCGGTGGACTCGGGTTCCTCAGAAGATTTGGCCCACGAACAGTCTGACTCTTTTGAAGAGATAGACTACGGCCGCGAGTTTCAGGACTATCTTGATCCCGGGTACCGCACCCAGGAGATCGAATATAAAGACGATGCTCCGAGCTTCGAGCAATTTCTTTCGCACACCGAGTCGCTTAGTGAACATCTTGAGTGGCAGCTGCACATGCAGGATCTCAGCGAGAAGATGCTCGAGATCTGCATCAGTGTCATTGGGAACCTCGACGCCGACGGCCGGTTGACCGCGTCGGTCGAAGAGCTTGCACGCATCAGTCATTGCAGCGAGGAAAGCGTTGAGAAGGCGCGGAATATCGTAATGGCCCTCGAGCCTGTCGGCTGTGGTGCGCTTGATGTGAAGGAGTGTCTCCTCGCACAGTTGGAATCTGACGGTGAAGGTGAGAGTCTCGCGTCCCTGTTGGTCCGCGACCACCTCGAGGATCTGCAGCCGCATCGACTGCAGCACCTGGCGAGAGACACAGGCCGCGATATTCACGAACTCGACGAAGAAATAAACAAGATCCGTGTGCTCGATCCTTATCCCGGAAGAAAGTATGCGGCTGAAGAATCGATATTCGTCGCACCGGAAGTTTACGTGGAGAAGATCGAAGGTGAGTATGTGATCTATTTCACGGACGATGGCAGCCCGCGATTGCGGATCAGCCCGACGTACCATCAGCTTGTCGTCAAGCGCCGCACGCTCTACCT
>JANMUW010000241.1:0-1503 GCA_031392105.1 Acidobacteriota bacterium
CGCGAGCAGCCCCAGCACGATCGCCACGAGGATCGACCGTAACCAGACGACGATCTGGTGCCGGGGTTCAGCGGATCGGCACGGTCGAGTGGCGTCCGACACCTGGTGTTCTCGGCGCTACCGGACGCTGGGGTCGGTCCACTTGCTGGGGCTGTCGGGGGCCGGGCCGGTCGCCACCCCGATCGCGTCGACCACGGTCGTCGCCACCTGGGCCATCGTGCGGTGGGCGGGCTTGACGAGGCCGGCGTCGACGGCGGTGTCGAAGAATCGGAGGAGGTGCTCGAAGTACGGCGCGCCACCGACCGGCACGTCGAGGAACGCGACCGGCTTGGCGATGGTGCCGATCTGGTTCCAGGTGAGGATCTCCATCACCTCGTCGAGCGTCCCGTAGCCACCGGGCAACGCGATGAAGCCGTCGGCGCGATCGCACATCGCCTGCTTGCGGGTGTGCATCGAGTCGGCGCTGAACTGCGGGCCTTGAACGGTACGAAGCCGGTCGCCGAACGCCTGTATTTTCCTAAGCGGCTCCTGAAGATCATGAGAAGCGACGAAAGCGAAGTCCTGCAGCTCCCGATTGCTCCGCTCCAGTTCCATGTTAGACGCCGCGAGTTCGGCAGTCCGTTCACGTACGCGATCTTCGAGAGCATCATGAGCCGTTGAAAGTTTCGATTCGCTCAACTGACGGGCGCGAATATAACGAAGGGCCAGATAGAAAACAAGGCATATCAGCCCGAACGATCCCAGAAACGATAGCCCGAGTGTGACCAATAACTGTTGGGTACTCTGTCGTGACTGCGCCAACCGTTGTTCAAGTAGAATGCGTTCGGTGGTTCGGATATCGTCGAGAGCCGCGATAACGGCATCCATCCGTCGCTTACCTTCAGGTCCCTGTCCCGGTGGGATGACAGTGGCTCCGAGCACTTGGCGACGATCGACATATTCCTGAAGAAGATCCAGTCGCGCCTGAACGGCTTTTTCCAACACGCCGAAACGCTCCTGATGCGAGACGTTGTCCTGCGTTTTCGTCTTGAGCGCGTGTATTTTTTTTGGTATCTCCTTGAGATCGTTCTCGTACGCGCTTTTATAAACGTCGACACCGGTTAGCAGGAATCCGCGGGCATCCGTCTCGACCTGAAGCACCAAGGAACGGATCTCCTGCAGTTCTTCGAGGACATTTTCAGTATGCGTGACGATCTCGTTGTTTGCGATCAGAGTGCTGACGGCGCGATACGACACGACTCCAATGATCGCCAACAAAACGACACTTGCGAGAAATGCTAAGACCAGGGTTCCGCCAACTTTCGCAACCATCTATTTACGCGAGGACAAATCTACCCGATACCCTGTGAGGAAGGACCGGGCACGCATACTCCTTGGGGGAAGAGTTATACACTCAACAATGACGGGTTTTCGCCCGAACGTCAATTTGGACAACGTTTAGATACCGCTCTTCTCGATCCATTCGCGGGCAGCTCGCGCCATCTCGTCGAAGACGTCCTCTGG
>JANMUW010000255.1:0-12781 GCA_031392105.1 Acidobacteriota bacterium
GGATTACCCCGCGCCTCGGCCGCATACGTGACAAACACTCCGGCAAAGAACAAGACCGCCATCGCCCCGAAAACAGCCCAGCCGTGTCCCTGCGATTTCACCATACGTCCGAGCGTGTATGTGAATCCAGCCGGAATCAGAAAGATCAAAAGCATCTGGACAAAGTTCGAGAACGGCGTTGGATTCTCGAACGGATGAGCGGAATTGACATTAAAGAATCCGCCGCCGTTCGTCCCGAACATCTTGATCGCGAGTTGCGATGCCGCGGGCCCTTGGGCGATCGTTTGCGTATCGATCGTCTGATCTTCCTTGACGCTCTCGCCGGCGACGCCGGTGATCACATTGCCGTCAGCGTCTTTCTTATCGATCTGCGCAACGAACGGCTGAGTGAGCTGTGCCGAGTCGTACGGCTTGAAGTTTTGGACAACGCCCTGCGAGACAAAGAGCAGTGCGGCGAGAAATGAGATCGGCAGCAAGACGTAAAGCGTCCCCCGAACCAGATCGACCCAAAAGTTTCCAAGCTTTGTAGTTTCGAACCGTGCGATGCCGCGAATGAAAACGATCGCCAGTGCCATACCAACAGCGGCAGATAAAAAATTCTGCAACGTAAGGCCAGCCATCTGGGTGAGATAACTCATCGTCGTTTCACCTCCATAGCTCTGCCAATTGGTGTTCGTGACGAATGAGACGGCAGTATTGAAAGATGAGTGCTCAGCTGTGCCGGCAAAAGTCTGGGGATTCAGCGGCAAGAAATGCTGTAGACGCTGAAGGCTGTAAAGCGCCAGCGACGAAACAAGGCTGAACAGTATCATCGCGGTGCCGTACTGTTTCCAGTTCATTTCTTCGTCTGCTTTCACACCGCACAACGTGTAAAGAAGCCTTTCCGCGCGGCCGAAAATTCGGCGCAAGATCGTTTGCTCATCGTTATAGACCTTGTACAGGTAAACGCCCATCGGCTTCGTCAACAGAGCGATGACAACGGAGAAAAATAGAATTTGAAGAATTCCGTTTAGAGTCATTTCGTTAGAATTTCTCCGGACGCAATAATGCGTAAATCAAATAGATCAGCAGCAATACCGAACAAGCTGCGGCAAAAATAGTTTCCAGGGTCATTCCTCTTTCGCTCCTTTTCTCAACGAATCGCACCCGGCAATGTAGGCGAGCGCCAAAAGAAAAAACACGACGATTATTCCGATAAAAATAAGATCAAGCACTCTTTTTCCTCTCTAGTTAAAGTTGTAGCCGACTTCGAAAAGAAAAAAATGATTGCCGCTTGCGGCTTTATCGTTTCCGATCGAGTAGCTCCAGTACGTAGTCAATTTTGGATGGGGTTTGTAGATAATTCCCGGCGTAAAGTAACCGCTTGCATGACGTCCGGTGATCCAATCCGCAGCCACCGAGACCTTACTGTTTATCGTTTGCTCAAATCCGAACTGGCCGCCGCCGCGGGCCGCGTTCGGAGCAAAAACATTCTTGCTCGCGACGAACCCTCCAGCCGTGAGCCGTGTTTTTTTGATCGACTTGCTTACCGCCAGGTAGCTGTGCGACCCGACGTTGTATGCTCGATTACGGACCGGAATATAAACGTTAGTCCCGCCAAAAAAAGCCACGGTCTTTTTCCCGTTTTCGTAGAACTTCCATTTGATGGTCGGGACAAGTATCGTGGAATCGGCTCCGGGCTGAATATTTCCGGTGACGTTCAGACCAACCTCAACATTTCGTCCGACACCCACAACAAGCCGCGGCACGAAGCTCGAGAATTTTCCTAAGGCAGCTTGCTCGCCCGTCTTGAACGATGCGTCGAGTTCGACGTACACCTTGCCTTTACCCAGAACATCTGGCGTCGGAACGTTAAATATTGTCTGCTGCGCATTTGCATCTATTCCGAGCAGAACGGTGAAAATGAAACTAAATATGAAGAAGTAAAGAAGTATCTTTCTCATTTTCGGTTTTTGAACTTCTCAAAGTCCTCATCCTTAAGGCCATGCTGCCGGCAATACTCCAATCGAAGCGCCCTATCGGCGGCATCGACCTTGTCGAGGCAATGCGCCGCAAAGCCAAACAAAATAAACGAAGCACCGATGAACACTGTGCTCATGGTGTAGAGGCTCGTGCTCGAATCAATGTGCCCACCGAAGGTCAGGAAACCAATCGTAAGACCACCGAGACCCACGATGCCGCCAAGGACGGCCGACAGAAATAAGCCTGTGTTCCAGCGTCTTAAGCTCCGCTGCATCGGTGATACGCTGCCGTGGGAAACGCCGTGTTCGATCTCATTAATTGCTGTAACCGTAGTCATTTTCTTCATCTCCGTGGCAGCTCGTATTGTCGCCGCCATGAATAATCTACGTGGCCGTGCATAAGAATGGGGTAAGGCGTTCGTAAGGATTTCATAAATTCGTACTATCGAATCGTAACGAAGAAAAATGCGTTTATGACGCCGGTCCTTTACGACTTCTTTACGACTTCCTTACGGGTTTTTTATGAGCTCGGAGATAAGCTAAATGACGGTAGCCGTGTCGGGAATTCGCAAAAAGGGCAAGGCACGATCAGAGAAGTGGTCGTGCCTTCACTGCGTTTTCGACAACTTCTCGACGGCGATGTGAAATGGGATTACGTAAACAAAACGAAAGTGCACTAAAGGACTGGTTCATGAAAGGCGTGGCACCCGCCGAAGCTCCGTTTGCGAAAGGAAAGGTTCATCACAAACATCCCTGGTGGCAGGTGATGTGTCTTACAGGTGTCGACTACTTTTCGACCCTCGGGTACCAACCCGGAATCGCATTTGCCGCCGCAGGAGCTCTATCACCGATCGCCACGCTTATTCTCGTGCTGCTCACATTATTCGGCGCTCTGCCTATCTACAATCGCGTCGCCGCTGAGAGCCCGCACGGACAGGGATCGATTTCGATGCTCGAACACCTCCTCTCCCGGTGGAAGAGCAAGCTCTTCGTTCTGGCACTTCTAGGATTCGTAGCAACCGATTTTGTTATCACGATCACGCTGTCGGCGGCAGACGCGGCCGAGCACATAATCCACAACTCCTTCGTCGAAGAACACGTTCCGCAGATCGACCATCCGATCGCTGTAACTCTTGTACTCGTAGGACTCCTCTCAGCAGTCTTTCTGAAAGGATTTAAGGAAGCGATTGGGATCGCTGTCTTTCTTGTGATTGCCTATTTGCTTTTGAATCTTGTGGTCATCGCGACGGGAATGCTCGCCATTGCCAGCGATCCTTCCGTGCTTAGTAATTGGCAAACTGCGCTGTTCGCAACAAGCGGCGATAGCGGCGGCCTGCGAAGTTTCTTGATGATCGCGGGACTCTCACTGTTGGTGTTCCCAAAACTCGCCCTGGGACTTTCCGGATTTGAAACCGGAGTCGCCGTGATGCCCCTGATCGACAGCCCGAACCGGATTGAGAAAACACGTCGGCTGCTGAGGACGGCAGCGCTGATAATGAGCTTCTTTCTCATTTGCAGCAGCTTTATAACCACCGTCCTGATCCCCGCCGCCGAATTCCAGGCTGGCGGAAAAGCGCAGGGCCGCGCCCTTGCCTTTCTTGCACACCAACATCTCGGCGAGATGTTCGGCACCGTCTACGACATCAGCACAATACTCATCCTCTGGTTTGCCGGTGCTTCAGCAATGGCCGGTTTACTGAATATAGTTCCGCGATACCTGCCCCGTTATGGAATGGCTCCTAACTGGGCACGAGCTTCGCGGCCGCTGGTATTGATTTTTACCCTGATATGCTTTGCCATCACGTACATTTTCGAAGCCGATGTCGATGCACAGGGCGGCGCATATGCGACGGGTGTATTGGTGCTGATGACCTCCGCCGCAATAGCTGTGACGATCTCGGCATGGGGTCGTAAGCAGGGATCAAGATGGGTGTTTTTGTTTATCTCACTCGTCTTTGCTTATACGACCATCACGAACATCGTCGAACGGCCCGACGGCATCAAGATCGCATCGCTGTTCATATTGGGAATCGTCGTCGCTTCGTTTGTGTCGAGGGCAATGCGTACCACGGAGCTACGGGTCCAGAAGATCGACTTGGACAAGACCGCTCAAGATTTCATAGACGAGCTTGCCGAGGGTGAGATCCGTATTGTAACCAATCGACGCGAAACCGGCGATGTCTCCGAATATCGGTTCAAGGAGCACGAGAAACGCGTTGACAATCACATTCCGGCGAACGATCCCATACTTTTTTATGAGATCGACATCGGCGATGCGTCCGAGTTTACGGGCGAGCTTCAGATCTCCGGAATAGATATCGCCGGCTACAAGATCCTTCGTACGAAAGCTCCGGCAGTCCCGAACGCGATCGCGGCGTTACTTCTGCACCTACGCGACAAGACCGGAAAGATACCCCACGTCTATTTTGGCTGGAGCGAGGGAAATCCTATCCAGTACCTGATCCGGTATATCCTTTTTGGCGAAGGTGACACGGCACCGGTGACACGTGAAATTTTGCGACAGGCCGAAGAGGATCCGGAATTACGTCCGAACGTCCACGTCGGAGGTTAGGGACGGATTGAACCGATAGCCTACCCACGGTTCGGTCGAAATATATCGAGGTGATGACGGATCGAGCTCGATCTTTTTCCTGAGCTGGCCAACAAACACACGCAAATACTCAGTCTGCTCGGTGAAATTTCCACCCCAGATCGCAGCCAGGATCGAACGGTGCGTTACAACTTTGCCCCGATTTCGGAACAGAAAAACGAGAAGGTCGAATTCCTTCGGCGTAAGGTGCACTTGTTCGCTCCGCACTCTAACCTCACGTTTTGAAACGTCGATTCCGAAGTCTCCGTCTTCGAGCATCGGTAATTCGTCTTCCACCGATGGAGACCGGCGTAGAGCAGCCCTGACCCTCGCGAGCAGTTCCTCGATGCCGAACGGCTTCGTCACATAATCATCGGCCCCCGCATCCAGGGCTGCGACCTTCGTGCTTTCTTCGCCCCTAACCGAAAGCACGATGATCGGCAGTAGGGACTCTTTCCTGATGGCTTTACAGAACTCAATTCCGTCCATCTCCGGCATTTGAAGGTCAGTGATGACGAGGTCAGGATGCCAGTCGTGAAAAGTGTCGAGTGCAGAGAGTCCGTCGGCCGCCGTTCTGACGTCGTACCGATGCGCGGTCAGGCTTTGGCGCAAGACACGGGTGATCTGCGATTCGTCGTCAACCACCAAAACTCTTTTGGGCTCGTTCATTATTCTCCGATCGGCAAGGTTAATACAATCTTGGTGCCGCGACCATTATCGCCATCCTGGATCGCGACAGAACCACCCTGCGCTTCTACAATGCCCCGGGCGATCGCCAGGCCAAGCCCCATTCCGTCGGGTTTCACATCACCGAGCCGGACGAATTTTTCAAATACCTTTTCGCGCATGTCGGGCGGTATTCCGGGTCCTTCATCGTTGATCGCAACGACCACGTTTCTTTCATCGGTTTCCGCCAGGATCGTAATCGTGGATCCGCTCGGTGAGTACTTGGCCGCGTTTTCCAGCAAATTATATAACACCTCTGCGACGGCTCGCGCGTCAGCCCGAATGAGCGGAAGTTCAGCCTGCCGGTTGATCTTGACAATGTGATCGCCAGGCAGCGACGACGCTCGCTCAAGCGCAATTGGGAGGATCTCGTCCAGCGTCGCAAGAGAGTTCCGGCTAAGCGGGGTCCCCGACTCGATCCGCGCCAATCCGACCATACCTTCAATGAACCGGTTCAGCCGATCGGTTTCTTCGTCAACGATCTCAAGAAACTCGATTCGACCTTTGCCGTCGAGTTCGATGGTTCGGTGGCCGCCTTCGCTTTCGATGAGTGTTGTCACGGCAGCCTTGATCGACGTCAGTGGAGTCCTCAGATCGTGTGTGACAGCATCAAGCAAAGCGGACTTTAGCTTTTCGCTTTGCTTGAGTGCCTCAGTCTCGGTCGCTGTTTTGAACGCGATCTTCAGTTCGTCATAAAGCCGCTCGATCTCTTTCTGACGCGCTTCAGACTCTTCGGCGCGCCGGCGTGCGTAACCAGACAACTGTCCTGCAATCAGTGCCGTGATGAGAAAGGCTCCGAACGCGACCCAGTTGTCTGGTCCTGAAATGTTGAGTGTGTAGAACGGAGGAAGAAAGAAAAAGTTGAAGCTTAGAATCCCCGCGATCGATGCGGCCAGTCCGGCCCGGCTACCAAAGAGAGTGGAGGATAAAAGGACCAGGAGCAAAAGCGCGAGCGCAACCTCGGTCGAGTTAATATATTCGCGAACTGGAAGAAGCAGGCCGCTTATCAGAATAACAGCCCCAATCGAAATAAGGGCTGCACTTGCCTTTCTAACCTTTATGAATTTCGATGACATTCAAATAAATTGCGGAACCTGGTCCTTTAAGCCTGAGGCTCCGCTTCCCGTGCATCCGTCCCAAAATCGTCGCGTCGATAGCGAAGAAACCATACAACACCGGAACTCGCGGACAAAATCCCGGAGATGATCGTCAGCGTTTGCGGCGTGATGTAATACATGGCTTCACTGGCTAGATAGCTCGATAAGCCGAACATTGTCAGCTCCGCACCACGATCGAGCGTCGAGATCCGGCCGCGAATATAATCCGGTAAGCTGCGCTGGAACAAGGTCTCCTGGATCGCATACTCGACCCCGACGATCGCTCGCGAGACGAATGAGAATATCGCGAAGAGAAGCAGCGTCGGCATCACTCCGGCAAGCGAGAATAGAAGGCCGTGAACAATAAGCGTCGTCCCAATGAAAAGGCTGTGACGCTTATTTCGATCGAGCCAGACCGAGGTTCGATGTGCGATCAGCATTCCGAACGTCAACCCCAACCCGGCGGACGTCCAGAGCATGGCGACGCCGACGTCCGGATTCCAATGTTCTACCGACGGGAAATAGACTCCGCCCATCCGCTCGAATATCACGTTGATGGCTCCGCCGCCCGTTGCCCAGATGACGTTCATGACGAGGATCGTGAGCGCGAAATGATTCACGACCGTGTATTTGAATCCTTCTTTTAGTTCGGCTACGAACGACGGCTTCTCGGTCTTGCCGGACATGCGATCCCCTGTCTCGGCGTCGCGCGTCGCCTCTTCGGGAATAAGCCAGACGGTGTACGCCGAGACGAGAAACGAAGCGGCGTTGATCAGGAACGCGACCTTGTAACCGAAGATCGCGGCGGCCCAGCCGCCAAGGGCCGAACCGATCGCCATTAGCAAGAATCGTGACGAGAACATCAGGGCTGTTCCCGCGAGCAAACCTTCTTTACCGGTAAGATTGGGCGTCGCCGCATTTTTCGCCCCGTCAAAGAACGCACCGAACGACGACAGCAGCATCGTCGCAAGATATGCGATCCAAAGATCGTCGGCACTCGTCACGAGCAGGAACATCATCGCCACCGCGACACGTGCGAGATCCGTGATGATCATTACTTGCCGGCGCGAAAAACGATCGACGAATGTTCCTGCGATCGGCGACACGATCGAGAATGGAACAAGGCGACAGACGAAAAAAATTCCGGCAGCGACCGGCGACGCTTCACTTACCAGACGGACCAATCCGAGGCCGGCGATAAAGTTGAACCAGTTTCCGAGCTCAGAAATAACTTGACCCGCGAGCAGATTCCGAAAATTCCGGTTTCCCTGGATCAGTTGCTTGTAGGTGAGCGATTCCACTCGTTAGAGGATAACGAAATGATACCTGGGTCGCACGCTTGTATGAATTGCTTCGCCTTCACCGGAGGTGTTGTGCAAGAAGGAGTACGGCTTTAGCCGAAGGGTTTTCGCAAATCGCCGACGGATTTCGGCTGAAGCCATCTAGATGGCTTGAATCCTAACCTCCGGCTGAAGCCGGAGACAACTCATGCCGATCCGCTTGCAGATCGAGCATCTCTCCAATTCTTAAATCTTCGGAGAGCCAACGAGAACCCTGTCCAGACGAGAAACGCTCCGCCGACACACGCGACAAAGCCGAGGATCTGGCCGATGATACCTCCCGATTCGCCGGTGTGCGTAAATCGAAACCACGAGCGAATTTGGCGTGCGGAATTCTGCTCGCCGTATGGCTCCCATTTCGTGACGGAGCCGGTTGCCACCTCTGTCGTGAGAGTCGATCTGCCGAATATGTTCCAGTAGATCCCTTCGTCGATCGTGAAAACCGCCGAATCTTTTTCGATCGGTAAGCGAAGAGAGATCGACCTCCATTCAGAAGCCTGACGCTCGGCCGCGGCCCAAGCCCCGTCGAAATTGGTTGGGTATTCGTAAATCTTCTCGGCCGTAGGTTGATTACCACCGCTCTGCTGAGGCGGGACTTCATTTCCCGTGAGAGTGTAGATAAGATTCGATGCCCACTGATATGAAATCACCGTAGCAGTAACTGTAAATACGATCAGAAGTAGCGATGTCCAGAAACCGATCGTGTTATGCCAGTTGAAATTTCGCGGCTTGCCCCGCAGTCCCGGGCGGAACCAGATAACCGGCTTGACCGATCGCCAGCTTAGAACACGGGGCATCCAAATATAGATCCCGGAAATAGCCAGAAAAAGAAAGAAGGTATTTGCGACGCCGGTGACTGCTTTTCCGATCGGCCTACCGTCACCTGATAGCGCGACGTACCGGTGCCAATTACGAAGCTCGCTCATCAGGCCGCGGACTGATTTGTTTCCTTCACCAGTTATCTCGCCCGTGTACGGATCGACATACACCTGACCGTCGCGGCCGAGATTGAACGACCACGCAGCGTCGGCTTCGTTTGTGATCGACATTGCCGAAGCCTTTGCATCCGGACGCTGCTCGCGAAGGTTCTCGACGATCTGCTGCGGTGAAAGCTTCGCGGCCCCGCTCGGAATGTTCACATAGCGGACATCGTTTTCAGCGTATTCAATGATCTGTTTTTCAAATGCGAGCAGAGCTCCGGTCAAGCACATGATGAAGATGACGATGCCGGCGGTCGCTCCGGCCGTAAGGTGCATCCAGAAAAGAATCTTGCGAAAAGATTTCATAAGTAGGACGGAACGTCAGTCCGTCAAAAAGGCTCTCGAGCCTAGAACAAAAAGTCATTTTGGCTCATTCATAAGATTGACATGGCTTCTCGAAGATTATAGACTTGCCTCTTATTGAAAACGACTTTCATTTTCATTGAATAGCAGAGAGGAGGTTAAGTCAACCGTCATGCGCCTGTTTGGCCTTATATCAATAACGCTTTTATTCAACCTCGTCGCGATCGCGCGCCCGATAATTTCTATCACGCCTGTCCGCGGCAGAATCGTCGATCAAAACAATGCGGTAGTTGTCGGTGCCCTAATTACAGCGACGAGATTTTCTGTGAAATCCTCTATCACTGCATCGTCCAATACTGTTGGCGAATTCTCGTTGTTGCTCGAACCGGGGGACTACGTCCTCGATGTCAAAGCCGAGGGGTTTAGTCCGCTGTCGAGAAAGCTTCGCGTATCCGCCGATGACAACAACACGATCGAACTTAGCCTTGAGGTTGCTTCGACGACCGCGATCGTTACAGTATCAGACAGCGATAGTTTGCAGGCCGCGACGGTGTTCTCCGCAACAAAGACTCCGACTGAGCTTAGAGATCTTCCGCAGACGATCTCGGTGATAGGCAAGCAGCGGATCGTTGATCAGTCGTTTTCCAGCATCAGCGACGTTGTGCGATATCAGGCCGGGATCTCGAGTCCGCAAGGCGAGAACAATCGTGATCAGTTGATAATACGAGGACAGAATTCGAGCGCCGATTTCTTTTTGAACGGCGTACGTGACGATGTTCAGTACTACCGTGACCTATACAATCTGGAGAGCGTGGAGATACTCCGGGGACCAAACGCACTTGTATTCGGTCGTGGCGGAGGCGGCGGCGTCGTTAATCGCATCTCCAAAGAGGCAAGTCAATCACGCCTATTTGAATTCACCGGACAAGGAGGATCGTTCGGTAGAAGGCGCGGAACATTCGACGTCAACGCGCCGATCAACAGCAAGTTCGCGTTTCGCATTAACGGCGTCGGCGAGATGTCGGAAAGCTTTCGCGATTCTGTAGAGCTGCGTCGATTCGGTTTCAATCCGACGGCTACAATCAATCCGGATTCGCATACACTAGTCACTCTTTCATACGATCTGTTCCGTGACAGGCGGACCGCTGATCGCGGGATCACATCGCTTAACAATCGTCCTGTCGATGTTCCGATCTCAACATTTTACGGTGACCCTGCGAATAGCAAAGTTCGGCTCAACGCAGATCTGTTTACCGCGGCGATCAACCGTGAGTTTGGTTCGTTGATAGTTCGAAATCGCACGATGTACGGCAACTATGACCGCTTCTATCAGAACTATGTACCGGGCGCTATCAACACTGCGACCAACCTCGTTTCGTTGACCGCCTATAACAATCAAACGCTTCGTCGGAATCTTTTCAATCAAACAGATTTTGTCTACAACGTCGTTACCGGCGGGATCAAGCATATGCTTCTCGGTGGTTTCGAGGTCGGCCGGCAGCACTCAAATAATTTCCGAAATACCGGTTTCTTTAACGGCACGTCATCGTAGATCTCAGTTCCCTACGACAGCCCGCTTATCTCCACACCAATCAATTTTCACCAGAATGGGACCGACGCAGACAATCGAGTCCACCTGAACCTAGCGGCCGGCTACGTTCAGGACCAGATCGAGCTGTCGAGGTTTGTTCAGTTCCTCGTTGGCGCCCGGTTTGATTATTTCGATCTTAACTTTCATAACAACCGAAACAACACCGATCTCCGCCGCATTGATCGTCTTGTGTCGCCGCGATTCGGCGTCGTGATAAGGCCCTTCTCCCGCTTGTCCCTTTACGGCAACTACAGCGTTTCCTATTTGCCGAGCTCAGGCGACCAATTTAGTCAACTGACCTCGGTTACTCAGCAGGTGAAGCCTGAACGATTCACGAACTACGAGGCTGGGGTGAAGTGGGATATCAGAAATAACTTGTCCCTTACGTCGGCGATCTACCGGCTCGATCGCACGAACACGCGCGCGAACCATCCGACCGATCCAACGATCATCGTTCAGACCGGAAGTCAGCGGACAAACGGATTTGAGATCAATCTGGATGGTAATCCGTTTAGAAAGTGGACCGTTACCGGCGGCTACGCATTTCAAGATGCTTTTATCTCGAATGCAACTACCGCTGCTCCCGAAGGACGTGTGGTCGCTCAAGTTCCCCGTCACAGCTATACGCTTTGGAACAAGTACGAGGTTCTCAGCCGGCTGAGCGCCGGTTTGGGGCTGATCCGCCGCTCCGACATGTTTGCCAGCATCGACAATTCGGTTGTCCTTCCTGCGTATACACGCGTCGACGCCGCAGTTTTTTATTCATTCAACGAACACTGGCGGTTGCAGGCTAACATCGAAAATCTGCTGGATACTCGTTACTACCACAACGCCGATAACAACACCAACATTTCGCCGGGATCGCCGCGAGCGGCAAAGTTAACTTTGGTCACGAGATTCTAAGACACACCCGAAAATGGAAAAAAGCAACGCGATCGTAAACGCGTCGCTTTTTTTTCTTTCTCTAAATATCTATTTTCCAGAAAAGTTCGGCGGGCGTTTTTCAAAGAAGGCGGTGACCCCTTCCTTAAAATCTGTCGACTGCCCTGATTCGACCTGGCAATCGGCCTCGAGCTTTAGTTGCTCGCCGAGGTCATTTGAAAACGTAGCGTTGAGCATCCGCTTGACACGCCCGAGAGCCGACGTCGGACCTGCCGCCAGGCTCGTCGCCAGCTTGAGCGCTTCGGTGTTGAGATCGGCCGCAGGAACGACTCGATTGATCATCCCAATCTCGGCCGCCCGTTGAGCAGAAACCGTCATCCCCGTCATGAACATCTCGGCAGCAAGTTTTTCTCCGATCGCTCGCGCCAGAAAAAACGTACCGCCGCAGTCGGGCGACAGCCCGATTCTGACAAAGGCTTCGTTAAAGCTCGCGTCATCAGCCGCGAGGACGAGGTCGCATGCAAGTGCGAAGTTAGTTCCGGCACCGGCGCATACTCCGTTCACCGCGGCTATAAAAGGAATTGGTGTTTCCCTGATGAGAAGGATGACTTCGTGCAACGCCTTCAGCGGAGCGTCAAGAAATGCCTCGATGTTCCCTTCCGATTCTCCCATCGTCCGCATTTCGCGGAGATCGCCGCCCGAGCAAAATGCCCGACCCGACCCGGTAAGTACTACGGCACGAGCTCTGTCCGACGCCGACTTTTTGACGGCGGCCGCCAGATCCTTACCCAACTGAAGCGACAACGCGTTCAATGCCTCGGGCCGGTTCATCTGAATCGTCGCAACACTGCCGTCGAGGCTGTATAGTACCGTCTCGAGTTCCATATTCTATTAGTTAATCTGTCGGAGATCTGCCGACTTTGTAGATCTACGCGAACCGGGCTCGCGAGCGGCTGGCTTCATGGCAATCACGACACAAAACCGTTCGACCGACTTTCGGCTGAAAAGGAACGTGATCGTGCTTGCCGCAGTGGTCGCAAACGATCTCGAAGCGCTTTGGCGCCTCGTCACCCTCGCCTGCTTTCTTGGACCGGCACTTCGCGCACCGCTGCGGCGACATCATGTTTCGCTGGTAAAAGATCTCCTGCTCCTTTTCGGTGAAAAGGAAGGTCTCTTTACACTGAACGCACGTAGTTTCGACGTCCGGCATACATTTTCTCCTGTTACGAATATAAAGGGTTGACGCCGCAATTCTAGCACAAGCCCGGACGAATATTGCAAGTATTACTGGGCGGCCAGAGCTGCGACATG
>JANMUW010000371.1:0-12183 GCA_031392105.1 Acidobacteriota bacterium
CCTCCCGCATCGACTCGTCGTCGTCTACGACGGCGACGAACGGCGCTGACTTTATTCTAGATTTTTCAATCCGGTCGTTCATTTCTTGTAAAGGCTAGCAGATTCGGATTGGGGAAAACTATTATGCTTTAGAAAGGAACAATTATACTTTGGTATAGGTTGGCTAAACTTTCGCGGTGGGCAAATTGAGCCTCTCTGACATGCGCACGAGGTCGGCAACGGAATCAGCTTGCATTTTCTGAACGACTTGGCTCCGGTGAGTTTTGACCGTAATTTCGCTGACTCCCAGGCGGTAGGCGATCTGTTTGTTGAGCATCCCGGCGACTACCCATTGCATCACCTCGCGCTCCCGCGGGGTTAATTTTTCAAATCGGGTTTGTAGTTCGACAATTTCGCCGCGAGCCCGCCGCTGTTCGACATCTAGCAGAATCGCCTGGCCGATGGCGTCGAGCAAATCCTGTTCACGGAAAGGTTTGGTAAGAAATTCTATCGCGCCCGCTTTCATCGCCTTGACGGTCATCGGGATATCGCCATGTCCAGAGATGAAAATAATCGGGACTTCAACCCCCGCGCGATTAAGCTCGCCCTGCAAATCAAGCCCACCCAAACCGGGAAGCCGCACGTCAAGAATCAAGCAACTCGGAGCATCCTCGCGCTTCGCCTCAAAAAATTCCGACCCCGAAGCGAAAGCCGAAACGCGGAACCCGACTGAGCGAATTAGGCTGTCGAGCGATTCGCGAATCGATTTGTCGTCGTCTACGACATACACAATTGGGGTTTCTTCATCCATCTTTATTAATTCTTGGTGGCAGACACGATTACGTGATTCAGAAACAGGATCGCCACAAAAGAGCATGGAGTCCGGGTCCAAATGCCCCGAACCAGCAAGTTACAATGATCGCTACCAAAACCAGCAGTATTTAAGAGAAGCAGTTTTGAAAGCTGCATGATAAAGCGGCAACGTCGACACTCAACTGCCGTTCCGTCGCGCCATATCATTTGTAGAAACCGTTCGTTCGTAAAAACGCTTTAAATTGAAGAGCTGTGTGGTCACATTCTACTCCACCGGAAAATTAATTTAAATGAGCAAATCCGCTGGTGGTGAAATGCTAGAGCCTGGAGCAGATTTTCGTTACGTATCTAGTCATTTTTGTTCTTCTAAAATTAAAAAGGCGAATACCCTGAAGCTCGGTAATCGCCTTTTTTAAGCGGAGTCGAAATTCATTCAGCTTTCGATTGCGTCCCGCTTTGCCCCCTTGGCGTCTACGGATTGTAAGAGAGTAAAGTCGACGCATTCTTTCAAGATTTTGCTCAAAATAACTCTTTCTTGCGGTGATCGCCGGAATAGATTGCAACTTTAAAGTAGAAACGCGGATCGCATATCACGATCCGCGTTCGCCATTAAGCCACCAGCGTCACGTCTACGGAATAAACGCAGCTTCAGTCGGAATATCGGTTGCGATACCCCATTGCGCGGCAGCCGACCCGGCGGTCGTCCGCAGCAGGTACCAGATTCCCGTCGATGGTCTGAACACTGCGATATCGGCTTTGCCGTCGCCGTCGTAATCGGCCGCTACGGGCCGGTCACCGTTCACTCCAAATGCGAGTGTCGTGAATGATCCGTTACTGCTGTTCAAGACATACCAGCCGCCGTGTGATGGACGATAGACCGCTTGGTCAGTTTTGCCGTCGCCGTCATAGTCCGCTGGGACCGGAATATCACCTGTCTGTCCCCAATGTACCTGGACAAACTGTCCCGACCCGCTAGCCGCGTACCACCAATCGCCAGTTGAAGGGCGAAATACTGACAGATCACTTTTGCCGTCACCGTCGAAATCTCCAATGAGCGGCTTATCCTCCGCAGTGCCGAACGCGGTGATCGAGGTTGCGCCGGTCGTGCCAAGTCGGTACCAGACACTGTTGGATGGACGATAGACAACGAAGTCCGTTTTCCCATCGCCGTCAAAGTCGGACGGCCGCGGAATATCGCCCGCCTGTCCCCAGTGGACGTTGACTTGCGCGTTGTTGATGCTTGAGAGATACCACCAGTCGCCGGACGATGGACGGAACACGCCGACATCGGTTTTCCCATCACCGTCGTAATCAGCCGGAGTGGGAATATCGCCCGCGGCCGCAAACACTTTTTCGACGAGTGCCGAATTCGAGCTCTGGAGGATATACCATTTATTTTCTGACGGGCGGAACACCGAGATGTCCGCTCTCCCATCGCCGTCGTAATCAAATTGCGCCGAATCGGTGAGCCGCGCGACGTATGCTCGAGTCGATCCCGCTCCGTTGGCACCGATGACCGTAAATCCTCCACCGACGAGCACGCGTCCTTCACTGTCCAGGGCCAGACAAAATACCTCGTCGTTGAGGTTGTAGATCGTGGATTCAAAACCGCCGTCCTCGCCGAGTTGCAATAGGTTCATTGCCTGCTGGCCGTTTACTGTGATCGTGAATTTTCCGCCGACAAAGATCTTCCCGGTCGGCAGAACTAATAGCGCGTTGAGCTTCGCGAAAGCGTCAAACGTAGATACGGCAGCAAACGTATTGTCCGGGCTTCCGTTCGAGTTGAGACGATGGACGCGGGAATTACCACCGCCATGAGTGTATCTCGCGATGAGAATCTTACCGCTAGGAAGAAGGACAAGTCGCCCTTTCAAACGGCCCGCCTCTTCGCTGTACGTAAAGACCGGATCCACGATCCCGTCGGTGTTAAAGCGCACGACGAAACTCTTGAAGCCGGTCGCACTGTTATACGAACCGATGGCAACGATCTTTCCGTCCGGCTGAATTGCCACATCATCGAAGTAAATCGACGTCGACTGATTCTGAAATATCGAATTAAATGATGTATCGCGCGATCCGCCTTCGAAAAGCTTTACAGGGCCGATCACTCCCGTGTCGCTCATCGAGGTTCCGACCATCAGCTTATTATCGCTGTAGGTCGCAAACCTGTTTTGGCCCCCGAGTAGTATCTGAGAGAAATCAGGAATTTGATGGGTCAGATTAAAGGTGGTGTCAATGCTGCCGTCAGAGTTGAGGCGCACGACATTTTGCTTCAACACTCCATTGAGGAAGTAATTAAAAAATCCGGAGACGACAATTTTCCCGTCGGCTTGCAATCTAATTTGATAGACATCCCTGATGATCTCGAAATAATTCCCGCTACCGCTCGTCGTGTTGACCTGAAATCCGGTGTCGACCGTAGAATCGGCGTTCAGCCGTACGATGCGATGACGGGCAGCACCGTTTATCACATCAAACTTTCCGGCGAGCAGCACTTTCCCGTTGGGATATGTCGCGATGTCCTGGATGATGCCAGGCTGTACATTCTGAAATCCCGTTCCACCCTGATTGAATGTCGGATCAGGTGTGCCGGCAGGGGTTAACCTTACAAAATTATTGGCGCCGCTCGGCTGAAACGGTAAACCGTCGCCGATGACGATTCCCCCATCCGCCTGAATCGTGTAGCTCGCGAACCCGGTTGCCGTGTAAGGAGTGAACGAGGGATCGACAGCACCGTTGGATAGGTATCGGTGGAACCTGCCGGCGCTGCTTAGTGAAGTGAAAACAAGCTTGCCATCGTCGGCGATCTTCAGCAGATTTCCAATTTGTGAAGAATCGATCGGTTGAAAAGTGGCGTCGTTGCCGCCGTTTGCGTTCAGCCGGAAAACATTGGGGAATATCTGGTAATAGATCTTATTGTCCGACTGAGTGGCCAATAGGTTGACGGGGCTTCCCGCGAAAGGCGTAAACGACATATCCTCCCACCCGTCGTCTCTCAGACGGTAGATTCGACGATTGTTGGTGAGATTCGTAAGGACGATCAGCTTGCTATCCTGAGCGACGATGTTATCTACGCTGGAGCCGAATGGGATTAGCGCAAAGTCAAAGGAATTGTCGACCGAGCCGTTATCGTGCAGACGGATCACCTGGCTTCCGCCCGTCTGGACATAGATTCTGCCAAGCGAATCCATAACCGTCGTGCCAACAACCCCCACAGTGTAATTGAACGTCGGGTCGAAAGTGCCATCGGCGTTCACACGCAGCAGTCGTTTCGGCCCCTGATTGCCGGCGACAAGACCTCCGGATTTGAGCACTATCTTTCCGTTCGGCTGAATAAAAATTCGAGATTGCGTCTCCATCTCACTCACCGCGATCACGGTTTGGTTATTAAAGGTCGTGTCGAGCGAACCGTTGGCGTGCAGGCGCACCAGTTTACCCACCGGAACGCCGTTGTACGTATTGAACGCACCGAGCGCCAAGAGCTTACCGTCCGGCAGGACCTGGATCGCATTCACCCATTTGACGCCGTAAACACTCGACTGAACCTGAAGGTTAAATGTCGGATCGACTATGCGGTGTTGACCGATCACGGTTCCCGCGAAAGCGAGCAGTGCGACGAAAACTAACAAGGCTTTAAGGTTTTTCATGGCGACACCCGGGTTATCCGCAAAAACGAAATCTGTACCCGAAATATGGTGAGTTGGTGCCAGACATTGTATATGAAAGTGCAAGCTTTAAGGTAAAATTTCCGGCACGGAAGTAGATGGGCACCGAATCGCTACGAGGGGAAGAGGTTACGTGAAGACGGTTAAGGCCGTCATACGTTACAGTTATGGTATCAAGGCTCGGATTTCGTTCCTTCCCCCGCTACCACAATTTCAATAGAAAGGGTCGGGAGCTCCTGGCCTTTTCTATTGAAAACGCGGATCGCATAATAACGATCCGCGTTTCGACGAAAACAAGTTACCAGTTACGATCTATGGAACGTAAGAGCCTTCGGTGGGAATGTCGGTCGCTGTGCCCCATTGCGCCGCGGCTGAACCAGCCGTTGTCTGCAGTAGATACCAGATTCCGGTCGACGGCCTGAACACCGCAATATCGGCTTTGCCATCGCCATCGTAATCGGAGCTCACGGGCTTATCGCCCGCGATTCCAAACGCCTTTATGGTAAATGAACCGTTACCGCTATTCAGAATGTACCAGCCGCCGTTCGATGGCCGGAACACCGCCGGGTCCGTTTTACCATCGCCGTCATAATCTGCCGGAGCCGGAATGTCGCCCGTCTGTCCCCAATGCGTCTGGACAAACTGTCCGCCCGATCCACTCGCCGCGTACCACCAATCACCGGTCGACGGTCGAAAGACGGACAAGTCACGTTTACCATCGCCGTCGAAATCACCGATCAGCGGTTTATCTTCCGCGATACCGAACTCGGTTATCGAAGTCGCACCCGAACTTCCCAATCGATACCAAACATTGTTCGACGGACGATAGACGACAAAGTCCGTTTTGCCGTCGCCGTCAAAGTCGGATGGTCGCGGAATATCGCCGGCCTGTCCCCAGTGGACGTTGATCTGTGCGTTGTTGATGCTCGAGAGATACCACCAGTCGCCCGAAGACGGACGGTACACGGCAACATCGGTTTTCCCGTCACCATCATAATCTGCCGGCGTGGGAATATCACCCGCGACAGCAAATACTCTTTCGACGAGTGACGAATTCGAGCTTTGCAGGATATACCATTTATTCTCCGACGGTCGGAACACCGAAATGTCAGCTTTGCCATCGCCGTCGTAATCGAATAGCGTATTCGAATCCGTCAGACGCGCGACGTACGCACGAGTCGCTCCCGAGCCGTTAGCACCGATAACGGTGAATCCGCCTCCGACGAGCACGCGACCTTCGCTATCAACCGCGAGGCACAACACCTCTTCGTTGAGGTTATAGATCGTCGGTTCGAAAGCGCCGTCATCGTCGAGCTGTAACAGATTCCTGGCTGTCTGTCCGTTCACCGAGATCGTGAATTTCCCGCCGACAAAGATCTTTCCGGTCGGCAGCACCAGCAGTGCGTTTATCTTCGCGGTGGCGTCCGAAATCAGCAGAGTGTTGAATGAATTATCGATAGTTCCGTCAGAGTTCAATCTTTGAACCTTTGCAGAACCTCCGCCGTGCGCATATTTGCTGATCAGGATCTTGCCACTTGGAAGCAGGACCATTCTCGATTTCAAGCGCCCGTTCTCCTCAGAGTAAGCGAATGTCGGCTCAACGCCTCCATCGGTATTGAAGCGCACCACGAAACTCTTGAAGGGGTTCGATGGGAGCGTGTACGAACCGCTGGCGATGATCTTTCCGTCCGGCAGGATCGCCACATCGTCAAAGTAGATCGAAGACGACGTATTTTGAAATATCGAATTGAACGCTAGCTCGCGGTCCCCGCCCTGCGTCAGCTTTATAGGGCCGATCGGTCCCACCGTACCGCTCCTCGAAGTCCCCACCATCAGCTTGCCATCGCTGTATGTCGCGAACCTGTTTTGTCCGCCCAATATGATCTGAGAAAAGTCCGGGATTGGATGGGTCAGATTGAAAGAGGCGTCAATACTACCGTCGGCGTTTAGACGGACAAAATTCTGCTTCATCTGACCATTTAGGAAATAGTCAAAATATCCGGAGACGATTATCTTGCCGTCGGCCTGCAGGCGAATTTGATACACATCCCTGATGATCACGAAATAATTTCCGCTCCCGCTCGTCGTGTTGACTTGGAATGTGTTATCGACAGAAGAATCCGCGTTCAGGCGCACGATTCGATGGCGAGCCGTATCGTTTATCATGTCAAACTTTCCGGCGAGCAATACTTTCCCGTTCGTATAGGTTTCGATCGCCTGAATGATCCCGGGCTGCACATTCTGAAAACCTGTGCCGCCGACATTGAACGTAGGATCTACAGTGCCGCCGGGCGTTAGCCTGAGAAAATTATTCGCTCCGCTCGGCTGGAAGGGTATGCCGTCGCCCATCACCATACTGCTGTCGGATTGAATCGTGTAGCTGGCAAACGCCGTAGTTGTGTAGGGCGTGAAGGACGGGTCGACTGCGCCGTTCGCTAAAAATCGCTTGAACGTCGCTGGGCTGCCCTGTCCGATGAATACTATTTTGCCATCGCTCGTGAACTTCATTTGTCCCGAACCTGCGACCTGCGAAAGGTTGATTGGTTGAAAAGTGTCGTCGTTGCCCCCGTTTTCGTTCAGGCGAAGCAGACTGGTATCCATCGAGTACAAGATCTTATTGCCCGGCTGAACTCCCCCCAGGGAGATCTGGATCCCGGTAAGCGGGGTGAAGGTAGGGTCCTCCGAACCATCCTCACTCAAACGATATATTCGACGGTTGTTGCTCGTGTCCGTGGCGACGATCGGCCGGTCGCCCTGTAGAACCATATTCTGTAAGGTCGTACCGGCGGGAAGTGTGAAATTAAACGTTGTGTCGAGTGAGCCGTCACTGTTGAGTCTGACCACGCGGCGTACGCCCTGCGGAGTTGTAATATCTCCAATAAGCACGAATCTGCCGAGGGAATCCATGTAGATCCTGAAGATAAAAGCGTTCTGAGAGAAATTGAAGGTTGCGTCGAAAGTGCCATCGGCGTTAAGTCGTATCAATGATTTCGGCGGCTGGCCGCCGGCGACAAGTCCGCCGTTTTTGAGAACGATCTTACCGTCTGACTGGACAAGGATGATCGCACTTGTCTCCATTTCATTCGCGGCCGTTACGGTCTGATTGTTGAAGGTCGTGTCGAGCGAGCCGTTGGAATTCAACCGCACCAGCTTGCCGACCGGTGTCCGGTTATATGTATTGAATGAACCGAGCGCCAGTAGTTTCCCGTCCTGCGTGGCCTGGACGGCGTTCACCCACTTCGGGCCGTATACACTCGACTGCACCTGCAGGTTAAATGCCGGATCAACTACGCTGTGCTGGCCGACGGCAGCTCCGAAAGATGCGACGAATATCGCGACAAATATTACGGCCTTAATATATTTCTTCATGACGCACCTGAGGGCTCCTAATGAGAGAATCTGTATCCAATTAAATGGTGTGTTGGTGGAGTCATTGTATCTGAAAGCGCAAGCTTTGCGACAGAAATTTCCGCGCGGTGCATCCGGTCGCAAGTGGAAGCGTCGCTAGATAGTAATTGGTATCGGCTAACGTCATTATGCGTTACATTTATATCTCGGGACGAAGTTAGTCGTCTCAACCTTCGGTATTGTCCTCGATGCAAAAGATAGCCCATTGGCTTCGTCATAGTTCGCTTGTTCGCGTTCTCGCCGGATTCGCACTAGCAGCGCTCCTCCTCGCGGGAATCGGATGGCTCGTTACCGGTCCTTTCAAGCAGTACCCGGCATCGTTTGACTCGTCGATCCGCTACACGATGCGACAGATCCAGTCGCCGATGTGGACGCAGTTGTTTCTCGCCGTAACGAAGCTTGGGTCGACCCTGGTTTTGATGGTCATCGGCTGCCTGACAGGGATCGTCTTCATTGCGCTTCGGTGGTTTCGTCCATTGCTGGTGCTCATCGTTGCGATGACCGGACAGGCCGCCTTGCATCACGGATTCAAACTTCTCTTTTCCCGCCCTCGCCCACCGGCGTTGATCAACTATCCCGCGATCGAAAGTTTTAGCTTCCCGAGCGGCCACGCTGTGTCATCTCTGTGCCTGTACTTTGTGATCGCGTGGAGCATCACGACACGGCTCGAGAATCCAGCGATAAAAGTGTCGATCTGGATCTTAACGGTCATACTCGTTTTTCTAATCGGCACGTCGCGGGTTTATATCGGTGTCCATCACGCGACTGACGTGCTGGCCGGATTAGCCGCTGCTCTCGTATGGACGATCGGCACGTTCTCCATCGACCGACGGCCGCTCTAAAAGCGAACTCCTTTAAATATCCAAAACGTCTCACACGCTTGATGGATCCGTTTTGATTTTAATTGGAGTCACAATGTATTGACTCTTTTCAGTTCGCAAAGAACATCTGACAAAAAAAAGGGCCCGACTGACGCCGGGCCTATTCCATGCCATCACTTTCGTGATCACGGCAACGGGCAGAGGTTCGATTCGCCGTTATTGTATCGATCGAAGTACGTGGCAAGCGTATTCATCCGAGCGCCCTGAGTGGACGAGTAACTCGGTGATCCGCTGCCGTTGAAACCAATTGCCAACAGCAACTGCTCGGCTTCGATGACATAAGGGCCGATACATTTCGGGTCTGCTCCCCCTTGGATGTTCAGCTTGACCGCCAGGAGCTGCGCTCCCATGTTGTACGCCGGGTGGCTTGCTTTTTTGACGCCGCCGATCGTGGACTTGTCCAGGATATTTACGGCCTCCACACACGTATCGATCTTCAAGCTGCCAAACATCACGCCTGTGTTTATCGCCGGAAGTGGACTCGGGAGCGGGTTTGGTGGAGCCGCCGGAGAAGATCCGAACGTCGAGAGTACATAGTCAAGGATACCGCCCTGATTACCCTTCGAACATGTGGACCAGTTCTTCCAGTATCCGATCGTCCTCGCCGGAGCACCGCCCGTCGGTATTGAATTGTTCACTTGAAAGACCGTCGGCTGGTCCGGATTAAGGATAAAGTTGATGCAAACAACTCCGTTGTCCGGGTTCCCGCCTGCCGAGTTCGGAATGAACGAACCAGCAATTTGCGAGAGCGATGTCGTCCAACCCGGCTGCAAACCCGTTTCGCAGAATTGATACGCGGTGTTTAGCTGCAGCGAAGCTATTCCGAAGTTCCCGCCATTTTGAGCATTCGCAACACCCGAGGTAATAGTCGTACCCAGGCTATTGACCGAAGCACCCGTCCGGACTTGAAACGTAAACGCCTGTCCACCGCTGGGCGGTGCACCATTGACGCGTTTTTCGACTCCGACATCACAGTTGACTCCGGTTACGGTCCACGTATCATTAGCCGCGACCGCATCGCCGGGGCTTCCAGATATCGCATAGTTCGCGTTTACTGTGACTGTGCTCGAAACCGTTTCGCCGGCCGAGATCGTCTTTGTTTTGGTAAACGTTACTACCGAGGGACCGACTGGCATGGTGATCCCAACGGTCGTGCCATCAATGTCTCCGAGACTGGGGTGAGCGTCCTGAATATTAACGTAGTATAGAGGGTCCGCAGGAATCGGATTGGGATAAAGGGGCGGATCGGCCGGCCAAAAGGAAACGTTGTTCCAAACCGTATACTCGAACGTCACGGTCTGACCTCCGCAGACCTCGTCCACCGGCTCGCCATTCAATAGAGCTCTTTTTCGGACGGTAATCTCGCCATTAGTGCTAGATCCATCGACAAATGACATCGGTGTGTACGAGTTCTGACCGGTCGAGATTCGCAAGTTGGTCGTCCCGATCACAGGAACAGTCGTCAACGCAAGGAGCATTACCAATGCCCAGATTTTCAGGGAGGAAGAGTTAAAATTCATAATCATATTTCTCCGTCGGCGCACCGAACCCTCGGCGGCCGAATTTGAGTCTAAAGAAACCCCTCCTCATCCAGCTCTAAGTGGCCAAGAGGCGCAAGTTCACAAGACTTTGCTAAAGCTAGCGGGCGTCGAACCGAACACCAGCTAGCACTTCGTTGTTTTCCGCTTTTGGAACGGGTGAAACACTTCTACTTTGGTGATATTTGAAGCCTACAATTGGGCAGAGCGGTTGGCCATCGTATATTCCTACTGTTTTTCATGGCACAATTCGCATTGTCGACCGCTTTGATACAGCTCGCGACTGTGATCTTGGTACCTCTTGTTCTGATTGTCCCCTGGGTTGTGGCGGAGAAAGTTAAAATCAAAATGTGTCGCAGAGAGCAGCATCGGCCCCATGATCCGGGAGATCCTACCGATCCTTTCGTCCGTGTCTTCCGTGGTTACCGATTGGAAAATCCGTAACCACGGAATACTCGGAGCCAGCCGACCTCTTCTACTTCTCGATCCTCAGCGAAAACACGTTCCCGCCGCGACGAGATTCTTTCCAGCCGACATTCCCATTTATCAGATTCGCGCGTGAGCGGATGTTCGCGATGCCGCGGCCCTTTTGAGCACCATCGGGTTGAAACGCGTCGCCGTTGTCCCGGATCTTCAACGCGAATTCGCCCGCGTCCGATGCCTCGACGGCCATCGTGACCTCGGTCGCGCTGGAATGACGGACAATGTTCGTGAGCACCTCTTGCGCGATCCGGTAGATCTGGAGCTGCACGTGGAGCGGAAATTTTATGCGATCTTCAACTGAGGCGTCCGCCGAGAATTTCCGGCTCTCGACTGTCCGATCGAGAAGGAATTCGAGCGCGGCGACGAGCCCGACATTCTCCAGGACAGACGGGCTGAGGTCCTCGCAGATGCGACGGATCTCAGTCGATACGGCTTCGATCTCGTTTCGAAACTCGCGGTTGTCTCCCGTGAGCTTGTCGCTAGTGATCATCAGGTTGCGCAGATCGGCGAGAGTTTGATCATGCAGATCGCGCGCGATACGTCGACGTTCGCGTTCGGCTTCGTTCGCAAGATCGAGCCTTGCGGCTGCCAGTTCGCGATTCCTCTGCGCGATGCGCCTGTGTTCGATCATCGCCCAAACGAGTCCGACCAAAGCCAACAACAGCAAAGATCCGAGCGCCGTCGCCGTCCACGGAAACGGTGCTTTTGCGACCGAGAATTTTATCATCAACGGTTCGGAAGCGAGCAGATCTCGATTGAATGCGATCGACTCGATCGTGTATTCTCCCGCCGCGAGATCCGCGGGTGCGTATTGCGCATCGTTTGAGAGTTGCCGGGCGACCTCTTCTCCTTTGCCATTCTTCAACACGAAAGCGTATTGAAACTCTTCTGGAAAGGTCCGGCTGCTTTGTCCCGCGACTTCGACGAGCAGTGAGTTCTGGGGATATTCGAGAGCGATCGTCGAGGCGAGTTCGGACAGATCGTGCGAGCGTTGACTGAGAATTCGGATCGGGATCAGCTTGGGTGCGACCTTTCCGGGTCGGTAGGTGACGACGCCGCGATTCGTCCCGACAAGCAAGCCGTCGGGCATCTTCAAACGGGTGACCTCTTCGTACTGAACAGCCCCCTGAAGGGGCGCGATCGAGAACGCCTTTTCGGATGGTAGTCCTTGCTCGAATCCGATCGAGGATACGATCCAACCAAAGAGTTCATCGTGACGTGCATGAAGCAGACCGCGTGTAGTCGTCGCCGCCCAGATGTCGGAAGGTGTCTTGACCCAGTGGTCGGAACGATCGATGTAGACGTCGCGAACATCTTCCGCCTCGATCACCTTTTCGACGTCGCCATTCGCAATACGAAATACGCCGTGTTGACCAGCGACCAAAACACTTCCGTCGAGATCCCTGGTCATGTTCC